>JBNAKH010000036.1:0-4234 GCA_052047495.1 Candidatus Pelagibacter sp. | reverse complement strand
TGTATAAGTGACAGATGCAACAATATCTACAAAATAAAAAAGGATTAGTCCAAAATGTGTTTAATCAAGTGTACGATCGTTATGATCTAATGAATGATTTTATGTCATTAGGGATTCATCGATTGTGGAAAAAAAGTCTATTAAATTTGATGAATCCATCCAGTAATCAAAATTTAATTGATGTTGCTTGTGGTACTGGAGACATAGCTAAACTATTTGTTAAACATGTAAATAAATTATCTCGTATTGCATGTGTCGATCCAAATAAAGGGATGATAAGTAAAGGGAAAGAAAAGTTATCTAAGTTTAAAAATATAAATTGGATTATATCTCCAGCCGAAAAAATTCCTTTATCTGATAATTTATTCGACTTTTATACTATAAGTTTTGGTTTAAGAAACACTGCCAATATAGATAAGGCTCTTTCTGAGGCTTATAGAGTTTTAAAACCAGGGGGTCGTTTTTTATGCTTAGAGTTTTCAAAAATTCAGAATACAAATTTAGAAACCCTTTATAAAAATTACTCTAAGCTAATACCTTCTATTGGCAAGTTTGTTGTTGGTGAAAAGCAGCCGTATGAATATCTAATTAAAAGTATTGAAGATTTTTTAAATCAGGAGGAATTAATTGACGCAATGGTTAAAAACAATTTTGAAAAATGTACCTATAGAAATTTATCAGGTGGAATAGTTTCTATTCATAGTGGATGGAAATTTTGATGGTAAAAAAATTAATTATTCTCTTTAAACTTGGAAGAAAAGTAGCTTGTTCTGATATTTTAAATATTGTATCAAAATTTAAGGAACCACCTTTAGCTATAAAGATTTTATTTAAGATATTATCATTTTCCTTTTCACCAAAAAAACAAATAGATGCAAATAAAGACGAGGGAGAGAGACTATCTGACTCTTTAGAGTCAATGGGAACAACTTTTATTAAACTTGGTCAATTTTTAGCAACCAGACCTGATATAATTGGTGAAGAACTTTCTAAAAAACTTGAAAACCTTCAAGATAAATTGCCACCATTTTCTCTGTTACAAGCTAAAGAAATAATTAAAAATGATCTAGGTAATGAAAGTTATGACTCTATAATAAATTTAAGTGAACCAGTTGCTGCTGCATCAATTGCTCAAGTCCACAAAGCTCAAATTAATGACAATGGAGTTCTTAAGGACGTTGCAATTAAAATTCTAAGACCAAACATAAAAAAAATATTTAATGAGGAGATTGATGCAATAATGCTTTTTGCTTTCTTAATAGAATCATTTATTAAAAAGACAAAAAGACTCAAGCTGGTAGAAGTAGTATTTTTATTAAAAGAAATCACAAATCTGGAGATGGATTTAAGATTTGAAGCAGCTGCTGCAAATGAATATGCTGAAAATACAAAGAATGATGTTGGATTTAGAGTTCCTCAAATTTATTGGAATTATACAAGCGAAAATGTAATGACCCTAGATTGGGTGGATGGAATATCTATTAGAGAAACGGAAGAACTAAAAAATAAAGAATTTAATACTGAAAAAATTGCAGAGGATATTATTCAAAATTTTTTAAGACATGCTGTAAGAGATGGTTTTTTTCATGCAGATATGCACCAAGGCAATATTTTCATAGATAATGATGGTCAAATTGTTCCTATTGATTTTGGAATTATGGGTAGATTAGATAAAATGAGTAAAAGATTTTTAGCTGAAATTTTATTTGGTTTTATTCAAAGAGATTATCGTAAAGTTGCTGAAGTACATTTGATTGCAGGTCTTGTGCCAAAAGAAGTTCCAATAGATGATTTAGCTCAAGCCCTAAGATCCATCGGTGAACCAATTTTTGGTCAAGCAGTTAAAGATATTTCTGGAGGAAAATTATTAAAGCAACTATTTGATGTCACAGAAAAATTTAACATGCAAACTCAACCTCAGCTTCTAATGTTACAGAAAACAATGGTTGTTGTTGAAGGTGTAGCTAGAAAATTAAATCCAAACACAAATATTTGGACCACTTCAAAACCAGTTCTTGAAAGTTGGCTAAAAGAAACAAAAGATCCAATGACAAAACTAAATGAGACACTTCAAAATACATCTGAAGTAATAAAAAGATTACCGGAATTTCCTGAAATTATGGATAAAGCTAATCAAGCACTTACTTATCTTGCTAGTGGACAAATCCCACAAAACTCAAATTCCTATACGGCCTTAAACACTCAAAAATCAGAAATGACTGCTTTTAGAAACCAATCTATTATTGGTTTATTAATCCTTGTAATTTTTGGTCTTTTAATATTTTAATTCAGTCGATGAAAGATTTATCAAACAAAAAAATTCTTTTTATAATATGCGGTGGAATTTCTGCTTACAAAAGTCTTGAAACGATAAGAATGTTTAGAAAGAATAATGCTGAAATAAAAACAATACTTACTAAAAGTGCAAAGGAGTTTGTAACCCCATTATCTGTAGCCTCTTTATCTCAAGGTAAAGTTTATGATGATTTATTTAGCCTAGAAAATGAGACAGAGATGGACCATATTTCTTTATCAAGATGGGCCGATGTGATTATAGTTGCTCCAGCAACTGCCAACACCATTTCCAAATTAAGCCAGGGCAATTCAGACGACCTAGCATCCACAGTTATATTAGCTTCAAATAAACAAGTCTTTTTAGCTCCAGCAATGAATGTTAGAATGTGGGATCATCAGTCTACACAAAATAATCTAAAAACATTGAGAGGTTTTGGCTACAAAATCATTGGCCCTGAAATAGGTGATATGGCTTGTGGTGAATATGGTGAGGGTAAAATGTCTGAACCTTTAGTTATTTATGAAAAAATTCAAAATTTTTTGTTTAGTAAAATCAAAAATAATAAACTCAAAGCTTTAGTAACCGCGGGTCCTACTAATGAATATATAGATCCTGTAAGATTTATTACAAATAAATCTAGCGGTAAACAGGGTTACGAGATAGCAAAATCTCTCTGCAAAAGAGGTTTTGATACAACTTTAATATCAGGACCTACAAACCTAAAAATAGATGAAAACATTAAATTAATCAAAGTTGAGACTGCTGAAGAAATGTTTAAGGCCACTCAAAAAAATCTTCCAACTGATATAGCTGTATTTGCTGCTGCTGTTGCTGATTTCAAAGCTAGTCATGAACATAAAGAAAAGATTAAAAAAGTTGATAATTTAACATTAAATTTAGAGAGAAATATCGATATTTTGAACTATGTTTCTAATCATAACTCTATGAGACCAAAAATGGTTATAGGTTTTGCTGCTGAAACAACAAGTTTAGAGAAAAATGCTATTCAAAAATTAAAAGATAAAAATTGTGACTGGATAATAGCTAACGATGTCTCAAAAGATGAAAGCGGTTTTGATAATGAAAATAATGAAGTTACAATTTTCTATAAAAACGAAGAAATGAAAAAAGAGAAACTTTCATTAAAAAAGAAGTCAGAGATATCAGAGGAAATTGTAGATAGAATAGTTGCTCAAATAAATTAATGGTTAAAGTCTTAATCAAAAAACTTGACCCAGGTGTAAAATTACCTGAATACAAAACCAGTGGCGCATCAGGTGTAGACTTAATTGCATTTATAAAAGAACCCATTAATCTAGAACCCAAAACATCTGTTTTAATTCCCACAGGATTATCTGTTGCTTTCCCTGAAGATTACGAGATTCAAATAAGACCAAGATCAGGTTTGGCGGCGAAAAATAATATTAGTGTGTTAAACACCCCAGGAACAATTGATAGTGATTATAGAGGAGAAATAAAGGTTATCATCTATAATCATGGTAATGAAAATTTCTTAATTAATAATGGTGATAGAATTGCTCAAATGATATTAGCGCCTGTGGTCAAGATGGAATTAGAAGAAATAAATGATTTACCTAAATCTATCAGAGGTAAAGGTGGATTTGGTTCAACAGGTAAATGAATATCAATTTAAATAAAAATCAAATAGAGAGATTTTCAAGACAAATAGTTTTAAAAAATATTGGAAGCATAGGCCAAAAAAGAATTATTGAAGCAAAAGTTTTAATTATTGGAATGGGAGGTTTAGGTTGTCCTGCGGCTGAGTTTTTAGCGAGAGCAGGCGTAGGTGTTTTGGGCATTGTTGACCCTGATATTGTTAATTTATCAAATATTCACAGACAAAGTCTTTACAGCATCGAAGACTTAAAAAAATCCAAAGTAAAATCTGCTCAAAAAAAATTAAAAAAGATAAACTCA
>JBNAKH010000035.1:0-3715 GCA_052047495.1 Candidatus Pelagibacter sp. | reverse complement strand
CTATAGTGTTTGAATTAACAATTTGTTCTTTATTAATCTTAATAATATTCATTTTTGGAGAACCAATAAATTCTGCAACAAAAATGTTATTGGGATCAGTGTAAATTTCATTCGGGGTTCCAAATTGTTCAATTATTCCCTTATTTAGAACTACAATTCTATCAGCTAGTGTCATCGCCTCTATTTGATCGTGTGTTACATAAATAATATTTGTTTTCAATTTTTTATGTAATTTAGAAATTTCTACTCGCATTTCAGATCTTAAAGCCGCATCTAGATTGGATAATGGTTCATCAAATAAGAACACTTTAGGATTTCTTGTTATTGCTCTACCAATTGCAACCCTTTGTCTTTGTCCACCTGAAAGTTGTTTAGGTTTTCTCTCTAGTAAATCCTCTATTTGAAGTGTAGCAGCTGCGTGATTAACCTTTTCACTAATTTCATTTTTTGGAATTTTTTCCATTTTTAAACCAAATGACATATTTTCAAAAACATTCATATGTGGATATAAAGCGTAAGATTGAAAGACCATTGCAATTTCACGTTTAGAAGGAATTAAATTATTAATCAGTTTTGTATCTAAAAAGATTTCTCCTTGATCGATACTTTCTAGTCCAGAGACCATTCTCAATAAAGTTGATTTTCCACAACCTGAAGGACCCACTAAAACAATAAATTCCCCATTCTTTATGTCTATGTTAAAATTATTGATAACTTTATTTTCACCAAAAGATTTTTCGAGATTTTTAATAACAATTTTTGACATTTATTTGATTTAAAGGGATTTTAACTAACCATTAAATGTTGTTAAAAATTTATTACACTGCTAGATTTATCGCAATGAAAAAATCGCGAACTTCAGAGAAAACTAAATACCAGAGAGGAACAATATAAGAGGGGGAATACATGATTAGAAAAATCATAATCAATATATTTGCTCTAGTATTTCTAATTACTAATACTAGTTTTGCGGATATTAAATTTTGGACGACAGAGGTCCAACCTGCAAGAATGGCAAAACAAGAGGAGATGGCTAAAGCGTTTGAAGCTAAAACTGGCATCAAAGTTGAAGTCATACCAATTGAAGAAAAAGATCTTGGTACCAGAGCTACTGCAGCTGCAGCAGCGGGAGATCTTCCAGATGTGATTTATCACACTCTTCAATATGTTCTACCATGGGCTGAGGCAGGCATATTAGATGTTGATGCAAATAACGCTGTAGTTAAGTCGTTAGGCAAAAAAACATTTGCACCGGGCGCATTAAATATGGCTAAGAAGGGTGGAAAAATTGCAGCTGTGCCAGTTGATGGCTGGACGCAAATGGTCGTTTATAGAAAAGATCTATTTGCTGCAGCTGGTTTAGAGCCACCAACCTCATATGCAAACATCGTTAAAGCAGTTAATGCATTATCAAGTAATGATATGTTTGGCTTTGTAGCAGCTACTAAAACAGATGAAAACTTTATGAGCCAAGTACTTGAACATGTACTTTTAGCTAATGGAGTTAATTTTGTTAAAAAAGGTGGAACTAAAAAGCAAGGGAAAGCTTTAAAGAATTCTTTAGAATTTTATAAAGTAATTGCGAAAGCAAGTCCTCCAGGAGAATTATTCTGGAAACAATCAAGAGCATTATACTTTGCTGGAAAAACACCAATGATAATTTGGTCGCCATTTATTATGGATGAGTTAGCAGGTTTAAGAGACTCTGCTCCGCCAACAATAAATAGTGATCCGACATCACCAGAGTTAGCTTCTAAAACTGGTTTCATTACTAATTTTAGTGGACCGAACAATAAAAAAGGTGCTGCTTGGGCTGATGTAAGATACTTTGGTATTACTGCGGATGCAGATACTGATGAAGCTAAAAAATTCATAGAGTACTCTATGAGTGAAGGTTATACAGCGACATTAGGAATTGCTCCAGAAGGAAAATTTCCAGTAAGAAGAGGAAATAAGAGTGATCCTAGTGCTTACACGAAAGCTTGGAGTAAATTACCAGTTGGTGTTGATAGAAAAGCTCCTTTAACAGATCTTTATTCTGCAGATGTTATTGATAACATCGTTGCAGGTTTAGATACTGCAAACAGATGGGGTGTTAAAGAGGGTGAACTATCTCGAGCATCAAAAATCATCAATTCTCAATTCTTAAATAGAATCACTAGAGAATATATTGATGATCAAATCTCAGTTGACGAAGCGGTTAAGAAAATTAACGCTGAATTAGCTAAGTTTTAAATAATAAATTTATAAAGAGCGGATAATATTTTATTATCCGCTTTTTATTATGAGTGATTCATTATCAAAATTAGAAAAAAGAACTGCTTACACTTTAGTTTTACCTGCAGTCCTATTAGTTTTTGCCATCGTTTTGTTTCCTATATTTGCCAATGTTTGGATTAGTTTCAAAGACATTGAATTAAAAGATATTAGAATTCCAGAGCCTCGAGCCAAGAAAATTGTAAAATCAATTTCAGAAAATCAATCAGAATTAAAAATTATTTATAAATTACGAAATAGTTCTTTAATTCAAGAAATAAGAAATGTTCAGTTTCAAGATAAATTTCCAACAAATATTTCACCAGTCAATCTTGATCCAAGATGTAATTTTCAATCTAAAAAAGTAGTTTGTGATTTTGGAAATTGGCAGGCAAAATACAGGGAAAATTTTGAGATAATTATACAGAATATCAATGGTGAAATAATTGATAAAAAAATAATTAAATCTCAAAAACCAATTTTAAGTGGTAAAGCAGATAACCCATTACTGACTACAAATTTTACTTTAGAAAATTTTAAAAAAGTTTTTTATGAAAATGATTTTGTTGAATTACTTTTAACGACATTTTACTTCACTTTTTTTGGCACAGTAGGTGCAATTATTTTTGGAATTTTAGCAGCACAATTAGTTAATCAAAATATTCAAGGCCGAACTTACATGCGAGGTATTTTACTTTTTCCGTATGTGGGCCCTGTAGTTGCTTTAGCTTATACTTGGACACTATTATTGGATCCTAATAGTGGAACTTTAAACGCATTATTGGTTAATTTTAACATCATAGAGCAACCAATAAATTTATTAGGGCAAAAATACATAACAATTAGTGTTTTGGGTTTTGAATTTAAATTAAGATTGGCTTTAACCACAGTTATCTTTTTTGAAATTTGGCGCTATTTTCCACTCGCCTTTCTATTTATTTTAGCAAGATTGCAAGCAATACCACAAAGTTTGTATGAAGCAGCGGAGGTGGATGGAGCAAGTCCTATTCAAAAATTTATCCATATTACACTGCCTCAAATTACAGCGATTATCTCAATTTTATTTATGATTAGGTTTATTTGGAACTTTAATAAATTTGAGGATATTTTTTTATTAACGGGTGGGGCATCAGGTACAAGAACTTTACCTATTAATGTTTATCAACAAGGGTTTGCAGTTTCAGATATTGGAATGGGCTCTGCAGTTTCAATAGTCATTGTGATGTTACTTCTTAGTTTCATGGTTATTTATTTTAGATTAATTGGAAAGAGGGCTAATGAAGTTTAAATCTCTTGCAATATTTTTAATCATTTCATCTTTTTTTCTGACATGTATTTTGTCAATTTGGAAAATCATGGCTACACTGCAAGGTTTAAACTTTACTAATTTAAACGTCACGCCTGTTTTTTTGATTGGTATTTTATTATCTTTAGCGTTTGTCTTAATCGGTAATAAACT
>JBNAKH010000034.1:0-3836 GCA_052047495.1 Candidatus Pelagibacter sp. | reverse complement strand
GAGAAATATGATTTTGTATATATATTAGATAAGGTCAATAAACCTGCCATCGCAGCTAAAATGGCAAAAATTAAGAATATTATTGGACCAGGATTTAAAAACCAAAAGAAATGGCTTACTGTTAAAAATTTTCTTAATGAGAAGGATTTAAAGTTAAATTATTCAGAAAGATCTCAAAAACTACTTAAGATTAATTCGATAACTATAGAGAATAAATATCCAAATTTGGAAATTGATGTTGAGAGTCTCAAAAAAAACAATTCTGACCTTATTTTGGATGGAAAGAAAATTGCTTTTGGGGTTGACTCTTTTGAAGATTACAAAATGTGGTATGAGGAAGATTTTATCAAACTTGCCGATCTTTTATTTGAAAAAAAATTATTCAATTATATATATCTTGTTTGCAGCCCAGAAAAATCTCATATTGCAAAAAAAATAATTACTGAATCCAATAAAGATTATTTTATCGATTGTTCTAATAAAGATCTACAAGGAGTAATATTAGCAATTAAAAATTCAGATTTTTTTCTTGGAAATAATTCAGGTCCATTAAATCTTGCAGCAGCTCTTGGAATTAAATCATTTGGATTAATAGCCAATGACCCAGTGAGTGAGCTAAAATATAGTAAAATTATTCCAATAGTTCCAAAGGATTATGTGGATAATATTTGGCATAGGGATAGAAATGGGATGAAGAATCTTAAGCCCGATGAAGTGTTTAATCAGGTGATTGAAAATTTGTAATCATTTAAGTTTTATGAAAATAAAAAAGCCCCTTGAGGGAGGGGCTTTTTTTTCGTTTAACTAACTTTAAGAGAGAATTTTAGGGACCCTTCGATGAGTAATCGCGGAGATACACAGAGAGCGAAGAGTCCCTTATTGTTAACAATTAGTCACGTATTGCATATGCAATCACGCCAGTTTCAGTGACATCAGTACCTTTGGTTTCACCTTCTTTACTTAACCTTAGGCCAATTGTTGCTTTGATAGCGCTAAACACTATGTAAGCTACAATAAACACAAATATGTTTACTGATAATACACCAATCAACTGGGTACTAAAATTTGCACCAGAATTTGTTGCAGGTACAATTAACGTACCCCAAATTCCAGCAAATAAGTGGGCAGGAATAGCACCAACTACATCATCAATTTTTAGAGAGAATAATAGTTTAGTACCATACACTACGATTAATCCACCAACAGCACCAATTAAAATTGCAGCAAATGGTGATGGTAATAATGGTTCTGCAGTTACAGCAACCAAACCACCGATACATCCATTTAACATTTGAACTACGTCAGTTTTACCAAAATGCAATCTTGTTATAACTGCTGCACCCATAACACCACCTGCACCAGCAAGGAATGTGTTAATAAATATTTTAGATACAGCGATTGCATCAGTAGCTGTTCCCAATGCTAATTGTGAACCACCATTAAATCCAAACCAACCTAGCCATAAAATAAATACCCCAATTGTTACTAATGGTATTGATGATGCTGCAAACGGTTTAAGTGGCGCTGGAGCCCCAGATTTAGTAAATCTTCCTAATCTTGGGCCAATTATCATTGCACCAGCTAAAGCAGCTGCACCACCAGTTGAGTGTACTAAAGTTGAACCAGCAAAATCAGAAAATCCTAACTCTGCTAACCAGCCTCCACCCCACTGCCAACCCATTACGATTGGATAAATAATTCCTGATAGAATCGCAGCGAATGTAAAGAATGGCCATAATTTAATTCTTTCAGCCATTGTGCCTGATACGATTGAAACAGTAGTTGCACAGAATACCATTTGGAAATACCAATCTGAACCATCGGAATAACCTGTATCTATTTTACTGCCATCTGCCCATGGAATAAATTTTCCAAT
The DNA here is from genome assembly GCA_052047495.1 of Candidatus Pelagibacter sp. Lineage (GTDB taxonomy): Bacteria > Pseudomonadota > Alphaproteobacteria > Pelagibacterales > Pelagibacteraceae > Pelagibacter. The sequence continues at coordinate 1,960 of JBNAKH010000034.1, read as the reverse complement.
ATATCCACCTGGACTGATACCATAGGCTAAATTATAACCTACAAGCCAGAACATTATACCTGCAATTGAGAATAACCCTATATTTTTTGCACAAATAACGGATACACTTTTTGATGTAACCATTCCAGACTCTAGCATAGCAAAACCACATGCCATAAACATTACTAGAAATCCACAAATCAAAAATAATAAGGTATTAAAAATAAAACCTACTTCAGCAGAAACTGTTGTATCTGCCATACCTGCACTACTCATGTTCAATAAAAAAATTAAACTAATAAGTGGCGCACTTATTTTTTTTATTAATTTAGTCATAAGACCTCCCTGTTATAGGGAGTTCTTGTATTTTAATAATTCCCAAAAACTAACGCTGATTATGAAAATTGGGTATGCAGATTTTGCATATAGAAACAGCCTTAACGCTTTTTGACGTTAAGGCTGTAAAATTAACTATTTATTGAATACTTCTTTTAAAGCTTTGGCAGGTAAGAATTTAACCTTTTGCGATGCAGCAATTTGAATTTGCTCACCAGTTCTAGGGTTTCTTCCAACTCTCGCTTTTCTCTTAGCCACTTTATATGTACCAAATCCTGCAATTTTGACTGAATCATCAGCTTTTAGTGCATCTAAAATAGTGTTGGTAATCGTGTCAAAAGTTCTCTCAGCATCAGCTTTACTTAGGTTTAAAGCACCTGATAATTTGACAACTAGTTGTTTTTTATTCATTTTAGCTCCGGTTTTATTAGGTTATTTACTATCTTTATCAAAAGTATTGATAAATCAAGCCTTTTTTTAGTATCTGGCTCAAAGTTATACACAATATCTAGTGTAGTGAAAAAACCTCTATTTTAAAGGGTTATTTAAAGACTTTAAATATATTAACTAAATAAGCCAAGATCTTTAAGATCATTAAATGTTGTAAATATCATCAAAGTTAAGAGCAAAAACATCCCGATTCGAAAAAAACCCTCTTGCGTTTTTTGTGATAAAGGGCGTCCTAACACTTTTTCGAAAGCATAAAACATTAAATGACCTCCATCCAACATTGGTATCGGAAATAAATTAATTAATCCTAAACTTACAGAAATGTAAGCCATCATGCTAACAAAAGCCAACAAACCAAACTCTGCTACTTGTCCTGAAATTTTAGCAATTCTAATGGGTCCACCAAGTTGTGAAGTATCAGCTTTTCCAAAAATCATCGCACCGATATATTTAAGTGAGGATATGCTAACGAAATATACCTCATTTGCTGCGTGGTATATAGCTTGTGCGGGTCCTAATTTTACATGATTTATCTCGTTGTTGTAAGCACTTAATTTAATTCCAACAATCCTTTTGTTAATCTTATTTCCAAGGTTATCTTCACTTAAAACCATTTTAGGTTTTACTTTTAATAATATTTCGTCGTATGAACGTTTAACCTTAAAATCTATAAAATCATCTGTTGATAACGTTATAAATTTAGAAACATCCATAATGCTTTTAACTTCATTTCCATCTATCTCTAAAATAATATCATTTTGTTTCAAACCACCGATCATTGCGGGACTATCTTTTTGTACCTCGTTGATCATTGCAGGAGTAAAATCTTTTCCTGCAAAAGTATAAATAGAAAAGAAAATTAATAATGCGAGTAAGAAGTTTGCTAATGGTCCACCAAAAACAATTAAAGCTCTTTGATAAAGTGGTTTTAAAACAAATAATTTTTTTCTGTCTTCTTCATTGTACTGTTTAATTAATTTTTCTTGATCTGCTTGTGAAAAAACATTTCGATCTCCAAAGAATTTTACATATCCACCAAGAGGGATCCAACAAATTTTCCATCTGGTTCCAGATTTATCATTCCAACCAAATATTTCTTTTCCAAATCCAATCGAAAAATCAGTTACTGCAACACCATACCTTTTTGCAAAATAATAATGGCCGTATTCATGAATGAATACCACAATCATGATAA
>JBNAKH010000033.1:0-1374 GCA_052047495.1 Candidatus Pelagibacter sp. | reverse complement strand
AATTGTTTTTGTTTTACCAATTGTAATTTTTTCTCCAATCTTAGCAATTAAAGCAACTAAATTTTCCTCAACAGTAATATCATTTTTCATTTTAGATTTTTTTAATTTTTCAACATCTGAATTATTTTCATTGTTTATTTCACTTAATTCTTTCACAAAATTTATAAAATCATCATTTTTAGCAACAAAATCTGTTTCACAATTTACTTCAATAATTGATGTCTTATTTTGATCTCCACTAACCGCAACAACTCCTTCTTTTGCATCTCTTGACATTTTTTTAGAAGCTTTTGAAATTCCTTTTACTCTTAAAATTTCAACAGCTTTATCTAAATCACCACCAGATTCTTTAATTGCTAAATTACAATCTTTAAACCCTGCACCTGTTGCCTCTCTAAGTTTTTTTACTTTTTCTATATCACTCATTTAATTTAGTTTTTCAGGCTTTTTTTTAGAGAATTTTTTTTCAAGTTTTTCTCGATCTGTTTCAGCAATAGTTTTAGATTTATCCACTTTTTCTTTTTTCTCAGAATCTTTCTTTGTTTCAATAACTGGTGCGGCTTTTTTAGCACCCACGATTGTTTCTTTAATAAGATTACAATATAAATCTATCGATCTTCTTGCATCATCATTGCCAGGTATTGGAAAATCAATTCCATCTGGATTTGAATTGCTATCTAATATTGCAATAATTGGAATTCCTAATTTTACTGACTCTTGAATAGCAAGTGACTCATAATTTGTATCAATAATAAATACTAAATCAGGAACTTTTTTCATTTCAGCTATTCCTCCAAGTGATCTTTGTAATTTATCCTTTTTTACACTCATTTTTAAAAGCTCTTTTTTTGTAAATCCTCTATTCTCAGCAATTAAATCTGTCTCTAATTTTTTTAATTTTTTAATTGAATTTGAAATGGTGCCCCAATTTGTGAGCATTCCTCCTAACCATCTATAATTAACGAAATATTGGTCTGTTTCTTTCGCTACCTCCGCAATTGCTTCTGAAGCTTGTTTTTTAGTTGATACAAACAAAATTTTTCCATTGTTTGAAATTGTCTCATAAACTTTTTCTAAAGCAATTTTGGTTAATTCTAAAGTTTGAGTAAGGTCGATAATGTGAATACTATCTCTTTTTCCAAATATATATTTCTTCATTTTAGGATTCCATCTTAAAGTCTTGTGACCAAGATGAACTCCTGCCTCTAATAATTGTTGAATAGTAACGTTTGGTATCTTCATATTTTTTCCCGGTTAAGCCACCACAGTTATTTCCAATTAAGGACCGGAGGTTTAAAACCAACAAACTGTGTGCGTATTAATTTAAAATTGAAGATTATTTACAAAGAAATTTTGAATTAGACAAGTCTTAAT
>JBNAKH010000032.1:0-9290 GCA_052047495.1 Candidatus Pelagibacter sp. | reverse complement strand
AAAAAATGAAATTAAATAAATTTTGTCTTCAATATCTGATTTAATCCACTTTAATTTAGGTCCTATTGCCATCGCTAAAATAAATGGGATTAAAAATGGTAGGATCAATTTGTTAAAAAATGGTGGACCTACAGATATTTTTTGAGATGAAATAACCTCTAAAAATATTGGATAAATTGTTCCAATTAAAACAACAGATAAAAAATACATCATAAACCAATTATTAACTAGAATTGATGTTTCCTTGCTTAATAAGTAGAAAGTTTTGGAATTGTTGTTTTCACTTTTATGAAAAATTAAAAATATAAAAAAAGATAAGAATATCAAAATAAATAAAAATATTAGAATATACAAACCTCTCTCTGGATCATTAGCAAATGTATGGACAGAATTTAAAATACCTGATCGAACCAAAAAAGTACCACACATACTTAGGGTAAAAGTTGCAATTGATAACACAACAACCCACGAGGTAAGAATTAGCTTTTTTTCTAAAACTAATACACAATGTAATAATGTTGTTAATGCAAACCATGGCATTAAAGATACATTTTCAACTGGATCCCAAAACCAAAAACCTCCCCATCCTAACTCGTAGTAAGCCCAAATGGATCCAAGTAAAATTCCTAAAGTTAAAAAAATCCAAGAAACTAAAACCCATTTTTTGATATGTGATGCCCATATTTTTGTAATATTATTGGAGCAAACTGCTGCTAGTGCTGAGGAAAAAATTATGGAAGTTCCAACATAGCCTAAATATAAAATCGGCGGGTGAATTGCTAATGCAGGATCTTGCAATATAGGATTTAAACCTAATCCCTCTTTTGGAACTGGAAAAACATGATTAAAAGGATTGGAGGTTTGTATTAGAAAAATAAAAAAACCAACTATTATTATCTGCTGGAATAATAAAGTTAAAATTTTATATTGTTTTGGTTGCTTTTTTGACCTCAGTAAAAAGACAAATATAAATAATGTTAAAACTAACAACCATAATAATAGACTACCCTCATGATTGCCCCAGGTCCCAGAGATTTTATAGAAAAGAGGCTTAGTTGTATGGGAGTGATTAAAAACTGTCTCATTACTAAAATCTGAGTTAACAAACGATAAAATTAAGCCTGAGAAGCTAATTATCACAAATAAAAGCTGTAAGAATACTAACGATATTACTTTGGTATCTAACTTCTGAGTATCATTAAAATTTTTAATCGAAAAAAATATAACTAAAATTGAAACACCAACACCAAAAATTAAAGAATAATATCCAATTAAACTCGACAATTTATTTCTCCTCTATAGCAGCCTTTACTTCAGGAGGCATATAATTTTCATCATGTTTAGCTAAAATTTTCGTTGCTGAAAAAAAATTCTCATCTTTTAAAAATCCCTCTGCAACAACACCCTTACCTTCTTCAAAAAGGTTGGGTATCAATCCTGAGTAAACAACATTTATTTCACTTTTAAAGTCTGTAATAACAAAACTTAATTCTTTATTTACAATAGAAATTGAGTCAGTTTTTACCATTCCTCCAATTCTAATCTTTTTTTGCTGCATTTCAGATAAAGTTTTTATCTCAGATGGAGATTTAAAATATACAACATTTTCCTCTAATGATTTTAGAATAAGGAATATCATTAAACTTAATGTAACAGCGATTAAGAATATAAAAAAAAATCTTAGTTTAACTTTACGACCATACATGGTTTAAAAGTTAAATAGTTGAAGTGTTGGATAGAATCTCTCTATTAATTTTTTGTAGTCTAGCAGAGGCAGCTCTCTCAGAGTTTAGTTTTCCAAATTTAACAATAAACTTATTTTTTTCTCTTTCATATTGATTTTTGATTACCAGATACAATGACATAAAACTTAAAAAAGTAAAAGCAAATGAACTCCAAACATAAATTCCGTATCCATTCATATAAAAAATTTCACTTATCATAATCTGTCTAAACCCTTATTTTTAATTTTTATCAGTTCTGTATTATATTTCATTAAAAAAATTAGCAATGAGAATAGGGTAAATGCCGCAGTCATAATCAGTAAAGGAACGAGCATCGAAGAATGAATAGTAGATTTTGATAATATATTAATTGATGCAGGTTGATGAAGTGTGTTCCACCAATCTACAGAATATTTAATTATAGGAACATTTATTATTCCTAAAATTGTAATGATTGAAGTTACTTTAAAAACTTGTTCTTTATCATCGTAAATTCTCCAAGCAATTAAATACATCAAATAAAAAAATGCCAATATTAACATAGAAGTAATTCTGGCATCCCACGCCCACCATGTTCCCCAGGTGGGCTTTCCCCAAATAGAACCAGTTACAAGTGCAATTACATTAAAAACAAATCCTGACGGCGCCAAACTCTTTGAAATTAAAAAGAAATTTTTAATCTTAAATATATAACCAACGATAGAAAGAACAGTAATAGTAGAAAAGATACCTAGTGAGATCCATGCAGCTGGAACATGAACATACATTATTCTTACAGAGTGACTTTGTTTATAATCTTCTGGTGAGAGAATCAGAGCTTCAGTCAAACCTATAGAGACTACCAAAATGAATAATAATAAAACGTATTTTGGTGCTTTAGAAGTTATAGAAAAAATTCTATTAGGTTCTAGTAATTGAAACATAAAATTTTATTTTTAAAATTAGTATTAGGGTTATTTAGTACGAAATAATTATCTGATCAAGAATGTAGAGGGAGATAATAACGAAGGGTAAAATTTAACACTCTTGATCAGAATTAATTAAATCTAACAATGCCCTGTGACAAAGATTTGAACTAAATGTGTTTAAAAAGTGAAATTACTTAATTTGACGGCTTAAAATAGCTTGAACCTTTTTTACCAGAGAAAATTTCCTCAATTAATGGATGTTTTATTGGCTCATCAGAGTCATCAGTCAATAAATTTTGCTCTGACACGTAGGCTTCATAAGTTATTTCATCATTTTCAGCTAACAGATGATAGAATGGTTGATCTTTTCTTGGTCTAACATTCTTAGGGATAGATTGATACCATTCTTCAGAATTATTAAACTCAAAATCTACATCATAAATCACACCTCTAAACTCAAAGTGTTTGTGTTTTACAATATCGCCTATTGAAAATTTAGCTTTTTGAATTGCCATTAAGATTAGTATGGGTATTTAAAAATAAAAATCAATAAGAAAAATTTATAGTTTTTGTGAAAATATTATTTATGTTAATATTCTTCCAGTGAATAAATCTTTTTTAAAGTTTCTTACTGATTTTGGACCTTTAGTAATTTTTTTTTACTACTATTACGATAGTGGAAAAGATTTAAGAGTAGCCATTCCACCATTTATAATTGCGACAATTATAGCATTAGCAATTGTTTGGTTTTTAGAAAAAAAAATACCCAAAGTTCCTTTGTTGAGTGGAATATTAATTACTTTTTTTGGTGGCCTTACAATTTATTTTGATAACCCAGTTTTTATTTACATCAAGCCAACAATCATTAATATTTTATTTGGTCTGGCTTTAATATTTGGAAGGTATTTTACAAATGAACCTGTGTTAAAAAAATTAATGGGAAAATCAATACCACTTACAAACGAAGGTTGGGAATTGTTAAGTAAAAGATGGATATACTTTTTCTTTGGACTTGCTATTTTAAATGAATTAGTTTGGAGAACACAATCTGAGGAATTTTGGGTCAACTTTAAAGTTTGGGGTTTACTTCCAATAACTTTCATTTTTACAGCCTTTCAAATCGGTTTAATAAATAAATATAAAACTCATGAAGAATAATTTAAGACTGGTTGTTAATAATCTTGATAAAAAAAAATTTAATGAAAATCATTTTTTTGAAAAAAATGAGCTTAAAATAATATTAGATTTATATGCAAAAATGGTTTCAGAGGGTTCTTGGAAAGATTACGGTCTTAATATTTCAAGCAAACAGGTAGGATTTAGTGTTTTTAAAAATGCAGCTGAAAATGCTATTTATAAAATTTGCAAAAACTTTAAGCCAAAAAATAAAAATTTAAAATATTTAATTACGGATACCAATGGTAAAATACTAAAGAATTCCCCAGAACTTAATCTGTTGTTAAAAAATACTAATTGGAAAAAACTTTAAAATAATATTATCTTCTTTGACCGAAAAGTCTTAAGAGCATAATAAATAGGTTAATGAAATCTAAATAAAGAGTCAGAGCACCCATTACCGCTTTTTTACCCATTAACTCGCCAGTATCACTAGCAGAGTACATGTTTTTTATTTTTTGAGTATCATAAGCAGTAAGGCCTACAAAAATTAAAACTCCTAAAATTGAAATCACGAAATACATCATTGAAGATTTAAGAAAAATATTAACTAATGATGCAATAATAATTCCTATTAGTCCCATCATCAAAAATGATCCGAACTTAGTTAAATCTCTCTTTGTTGTATAACCATAAATGCTCATAGCACCAAAAGTAGCTGAACAAATAAAAAATACTCTTGTTACACTTAAACCTGTGTAAACTAATAAAATTGAAGATAGTGATAAACCCATTAAAGCAGCAAAAATCCAAAAAGTTGTCTGAGCTTTTGATGCACTCATTTTGTTGATCCCAAAACTCATATAAAATACGACACCCAAAGGAGCTAACATAACTATCCACTTAAGTCCTGATAAATAAACGGCATTTCCAACTTCAGTTAAAGCCACAATAGAACCACTTGCATCAGTAACAACTGACATCTTAAATGTTATCAACGCTATAATTCCTGTAAGTAATATTCCAGTCGCCATGTAGTTATAAACTTTTAACATGTAGGCTCTTAAGCCCTCATCAGTAACCGCAGTGGTTTCACGTGCTGCTGCTCTTGCTCTTGCTAGAATACCTTTTTTGTCTGTTGCCATAATTTCAATAGATATATAGTCTTTTACTAAATATTCAAGATATCTTAAAAGATTAATAAAAAATTATACTTTAAAAATCACTATGAATTATAAAAAATTAGGCAATACGGATCTTGATGTGAGTACAATTTGTCTCGGTACTATGACCTGGGGCGAACAAAATACGCAAGATGAGGGATTTCAGCAAATGGATTATGCTTTAGATCATGGTGTAAACTTTTGGGACACTGCAGAAATTTATTCCATACCGATGAGAGAAGAAACATATGGAGAAACAGAGAGAATAATCGGCAACTGGTTTCAAAAAACTAAAAAAAGAGACAAGGTTGTTATAGCAACAAAAGTTTGTGGTAATACTTCAAACAAATATATCAGGGGTGGTGGTTATAATTTTGGGAAAAAAAAAATTTCTGAAGCTTTAGAGGAAAGTCTCAAAAGATTGAAAACAGACTATATCGATCTCTATCAACTTCATTGGCCAGAGAGAAATACAAATTTTTTTGGAAAACATGGTTATGAACATGACGAAAACGATAATGATTGGACACCGTTTGAAGAAATTCTTGAAAGTTTAAAAAGATTTATTGAACAAGGTAAAATTAGATACATTGGTCTATCTAATGAAACTGCATGGGGTTTGTCAAAATTTCTTGAGATATCAAAATTAAAAGATTTACCAAAAATGATGTCGGTGCAAAATCCATACAATTTACTTAATAGAACTTATGAAGTTGGACTTGCGGAAATTTCTGTTAGGGAGAAAAGTGGTTTGTTAGCCTACTCGCCTTTAGCATTCGGATACTTAACAGGAAAATATAGAAATAATAATTTACCAGAAAAATCTAGAATGAAACTATTTAAAGATTTCACAAGATATAAAAATGAAAATGGTCAAAAAGCTATCGAAGAGTATTATAAGTTATCGCAAAAATTCAATATTGATTTTACTCAAATGTCATTGAAGTTTTGTGAAATTCAGCCATTTATGACAAGTGTGATAATAGGTGCAACGACAATCGAACAGTTGAAAACAAACATAGAAAGTGTAAATTTAAGTTTAACAAGTGAAATTTTAAATGAGATTAATAAAATTCAAAAAATGTTCCCAAACCCATGTCCATGATTAAAAAGATTTTATTCATATTTATACTTTTTACTTTTTTATTCACATCGAAATCTTTTGGGGAAGATCTAAAAAAAATTGGTAAATATAAAGACTGGGAAACAATGGTTTTAGCGGAAGCATCCGGTAAAGTATGTTTTGCTCAGTCTTCTCCAATTCTGCAATCTCCTAAAACAAATAAAAGAGATGCTAGATTATTTGTAACATTTAGACCTGGTGAAAAAATTGCGAATGAGATCAGTACTACTGCTGGTTATGAATTTAACAAAAACAATACTGTATTAGCAACCTCTGGAAATAACAAATTTAAATTTGATATTAAACAACAAGGTTTTGCATGGATGACTAGTAATAAAAAAGAAAAGATTATGGTCAAGATTATGAAAAAAGGTTCAAGAATAATGGTAACTGGATACAATGAAAAAGGCTCTCAAACAATCGACCATTATTCATTATTGGGATTCACTAAAGCATATAACACTGCAAAAAAAGCTTGTAGTTAGTTAATGAAATCAAAAAAAAGAATTGTATTAGCTTATTCAGGCGGTTTGGACACATCCATTATTCTTAAATGGCTTCAAGAAAATTATGATGCAGAAGTAATTTGTTACACCGCAGATATCGGACAAGAAATAAATAGAAAAAAGATTATTTACAATGCGAGAAAATTTGGTGTTACAAAAATAATTATAAATGATTTAAAAGATATTTTTGTAAAGGACTATGTATTTCCAATGATCCGTGGTCATGCAATTTATGAGGGTGTTTATCTATTAGGAACCTCAATCGCCAGACCTCTGATAGCAAAGGATCAAATAAAAGTTGCAAAAAAATTCAAAGCATATGCAGTATCTCATGGGGCTACTGGAAAAGGAAACGACCAAATAAGATTTGAACTTGGTTATCATTATTTTGGTCCCAAAATAAAAATTATTGCACCATGGAGAATATGGAATTTAAAATCTCGATCAGATTTAATTAGTTACGCGAAGAAACGCAATATTCCTATCCCAAAAGACAAAAAAGGTGCATCTCCTTTTTCAGTGGATGATAATTTATTTCATACATCAACTGAAGGTAAGTTGCTAGAAAATCCAAAAAATTCTGCACCAGAATTTATTTTTCAAAGAACTGTTTCTCCAGAAAAAGCTCCTAACAAAGCTACTCATGTAACAATTAATTTTAAAAATGGTGACCCCATTGGTCTTAATGGAAAAAAATTTGGACCAGCAAAATTATTATTTAAACTTAATCAATTGGCAGGAAAAAATGGAATAGGAAGAGTTGATCTTGTTGAAAATAGATTTTTAGGCATCAAGTCTAGAGGAGTTTATGAAACTCCAGGTGGTACATTGTTAATCCATGCACATAGAGCGATTGAGTCAGTTACACTTGATAAAGAAACAATGCACAAAAAAGATGCAATAATGTCAAGGTACGCAGAATTGATCTATAATGGATATTGGTTTTCAAAAGAAAGGTTTAAACTTCAAAAAATTGTTGATTTGAAAAAAAACAAAATAAATGGATCTGTTAAACTTAAACTTTATAAAGGGAATGTTACAATTCAATCAAGAATGACAAAAAGCAATGCTTACTCAATGAAAAAAGTTTCGTTTGAGGAAAATAAATCATTTATTAAATCTAATGTTGAGAAATTTATAAATTTTCACAAAAAAAAGTTAAGAAACTAGCTGATTATTTGGTGACAAATTGGGGATTGTTTATTTTTGAAAAAAACTTAATTTAAATTTATGGAATCGTTTAAAAATTGGATGAAAGATACAGCAAACATTTTGTTTGATGATAGCAAAAATGACCTTAGATCATTACCTAAAACAGTAAGATTGCAAATTTTATTGGTGTTAAGTTTTATCTGGACTACTGTTTTCAGTTTGTACGTATTCTCATATACAACTTTTGTATTTGGGTGGACTGGACTTTTTTTAGCCCACATTGGATTAATATTTGCGGTATATTTGACATTTAAACATTTTCATAGAGCTGAGGAAAATTCTGCCAGCGTTTTTAAAACAAAAAATTTTGACCCCTTTAAGATAATGGTGCTCGTTTTTGTAATTGTTTTTATATTCGTGTTTTCAAAAGGAATCGAAGTGTTGACAAGTCCAAATCCATATTCTTATTCAATTCCGTATGATGGTTCCTCAAAATCAGTATTTGAAAAATGGTTACCATTTAGTAAAGATAAATAATGGAAAAGATAGCTAAAAACCTACAACTTCTTCTAATGTGTATCATTCTGGTAAGCACTGTAATTGCAGTTGGAATAGAGATTTATAAAATGTTTGAAAATCGATCGGTTACCTTAGCTGATTTGCTGCTAATGTTTCTTTACTTAGAAGTGCTAGCGATGGTAAGAGTTTTTTGGAACCAGCAATCTATAAGTATTACATTACCACTACTTATAGCTATTACAGCATTAGCACGATTTATTATTTTACAAGGAAAAGAAATGGATCCAAGTGCATTAGTATATGAAGCGGTAGCAATAGTTTTAATTGCAGGTGCTATTGTAATCTTGAGATTAAGACATAGCGATAAATTAGGTCTAAAGAAAAAAAAATCGAAATAATTAAAAATGAATTTTGAAGCTTCAAGGGCTAAGGCCTTAGATAAACTAAATAATTTTGTGGAAAACAATCTCTCAGAATATTCAAAACTTAGAAACTTTGATTATGGACCTGATAACAGGTCTAATATTTCTTGTTTATCTCCATATATTACTCACGGTATTATTAATGAAAAAGAAGTTATCAAAAAATCTCTTGATAAATTTTCATTTGCAAAAAATGAAAAATTTATTCAAGAAGTATTGTGGCGTACATATTGGAAAGGTTGGTTAGAATTAAGACCCAGTGTTTGGACAGATTTTTTAATTGAATTAAAAAAGATTAAAGGGGATTTTCAAAACAATCAAAATTATAAAAACGCGATTGATGGAAAAACAAATGTTGAGTGCTTTAACTATTGGGTCAACGAACTCAAAGAAAATAATTATTTGCATAATCATACTAGAATGTGGTTTGCCAGTATTTGGATTTTTACACTAAATTTGCCATGGCAATTGGGTGCGGAATTTTTTATACAACATCTTTATGATGGAGACGCTGCATCAAACACTCTTGGGTGGAGATGGGTTGCAGGTGTTCAAACACAGGGAAAACATTATTTAGCAAGTGAGTGGAATATCAAAAAATTTACAAATAATAGATTTAGCAATATTAAATTAAATGAAAACGCTCCACCCAAGATT
>JBNAKH010000031.1:0-3956 GCA_052047495.1 Candidatus Pelagibacter sp. | reverse complement strand
TTAATGAATTAATTTTGGATTTAAAACTTGGATACTATGATTTTGAAAAAGAAAAACCTCAAAAAGTTAAGTTTAGCCTTGAAATTGACTATCAAGATAAAAAACCTTCAAATGACAAAGATATTAAATCTATTGTCAACTACAGCACAATTGTCAAATTAATTACAAAATTGGTAAAAAAGAAACATTATAATTTTTTAGAAACACTTGCAGAGTCTGTTTTTGATGAATTGTTTAAGGATAAAAGGATTGCAAAAATAATGCTCAAAATTGAAAAATTAGAAATTTTAAAACAATGCTCATCAGTTGGTATACAAATTACCAAAAAAAGAAGTCATGATAAGTTCTGAAATTGGAAAAGAAGTAATTAAAAAAGAACTACCATTAATACCTAAACTACCTGGTGTTTACCGCATGCTTAACGATAAAGGAGAAATTCTTTATGTTGGTAAAGCGAAAAATTTACCTAATAGACTTAAGAGTTATATTGCGGAAAAAAACCATATTATAAGAACAGAGAGAATGTTATCTCAAACAAAAAAACTTGAGATTACAACTACCTCGAATGAAAGTGAGGCTTTATTGCTTGAAGCCAACTTAATTAAAAAGCACAAACCAAAATTTAATATTTTACTTAGAGATGATAAATCTTTTCCTTTTATATTTATTGGTAATAAAGATGTTTGGCCTCAGATAAGACGACACAGAGGAAAAAAAACCAAGGAAGGTTTTTATTTTGGTCCATTTGCATCAGCTGGTTCAGCAAATTGGACTATAAAAATGATACAAAAAATTTTCCATTTAAGAGTATGCGATGATACAGTTTTCAAAAATCGAGAACGACCATGCATTCTTTATCAAATTAAAAGGTGTTCTGGACCTTGTGTTGGATATGTAGAAAAGGAGGACTACAAGAAAACTGTTGATGACGCGATAGAATTCGTTTCAGGAAAATCAAGAAAAATTCAAAAAAGTCTTTCAGATCAGATGGAAAAAGCTAGTGAAAATTTAGATTTTGAGAAAGCTGTAATTTTGAGAGATAGAATAAAATCATTAAATATTATTCAATCTTCCCAAAGAATCAATGAAGCAAATTTAATCGAAGCCGATGTGATTGCAGGTTATAAAGAGTCTGGAAAAACTTGTATTCAGGTTTTTTTTTATCGTTCAAAACAAAATTGGGGTAACCAGGCATTTTTTCCAAAACATGATCCAGATGAAAGTCTAAGTAACATACTTAATTCTTTTGTTTCACAATTTTATGAAAATAAAAGTGTGCCTTCATCGATAATAATTTCCGAAGAAATAAAAGAAAAAAATCTGATTGAAAAAACTCTCTCTAAAAAAGAAGGTAAACAAGTAAACTTATCTGTTGCAAAAAAAGGGTCAAAACTAAAAGTTATCAATCAAGCAACCAAAAATGCAAAAGAAAGTTTAAATCGAAAACTTTACGAAAGTCAGAATAATAGAGAATTATTTGACTCAGTTGCGAGTAAATTTAATCTTGAGACCAATATAAATTTAGTAGAAGTTTATGATAATAGCCATATTCAAGGAACAAATAGTGTCGGGGCTTTAATTGCATTCGGTGAAGAGGGTTTTATTAAGAAAAGATATCGAAAATTTAACATTAAATCTAAAAAAAATGAACAAGATGATTATGGAATGATGCGAGAAGTATTGAACAGAAGGTTTAAAAGAGCAATTCAAGAAAAAGACAATTATCTCTCCTTTCCTGATTTAGTAATAGTTGATGGTGGAAAAGGTCAATATTCTGTTGCAAGAGACACTTTAAATGAATTAGGACTTCACGAAATACCGATTATTGCGATTGCTAAGGGAAAATTTAGAAATAGTGGTAATGAAACTTTTTTTCATAATGGCAGAGAACATAAATTCAATAAAAACGACCCTACCCTTTTCTTTCTTCAAAGAATAAGAGATGAGTCTCATCGTTTTGCGATTAGCGCTCATAGAGCAAAGAGAAAAAGAGGAATTAGTAAGTCTTTGCTAGATCAGATTGAGGGTATTGGATCTATCAGAAAAAGGGCTTTATTAAATCATTTTGGATCTGCTCGAGCAGTAGAGTCTGCAAGTCTAGATGAAATAAAATCAGTTGATGGCGTAGAGGAAAAAGTTGCAAAAAAGATATATAACTTCTTTCACGAATAGAGATTATGCTAAGAAAAATACCAAACATATTAACTGTCGGTAGAATTTTAATTGTACCCTTTTTTGTTTTAGCTTTCTATTTACCTGGATTTTACGGAGATCTAACTGCTTTAGTGTTATTTATAATTGCATCGTTTACAGATTTTTTAGATGGGATGTTGGCAAGACTACTTGGAGAAGAATCTAAATTGGGAGAATTATTAGATCCAATAGCAGACAAAATTATTGTAGCTGCAGCTCTAATTTTATTAGTTATGGACGGCACAATTAAAAATTATGAGGTTATTGCTGCAATTATAATTTTAACAAGAGAAATATTAATATCTGGTCTTAGGGAATTTTTAGCAAAAGGTAAAATTAAACTACCTGTCTCTAATTTAGCAAAATTAAAAACAGTTTTACAAATGGTATCTATTGGTCTTTTACTTTCTGGAGATACAGGAAATAAAATCATCAATTTTCAAGACTATAATGCTCAAACTATTGGTATAATTTTATTATGGCTATCAGCAGCTTTGACTTTGTTCACGGGTTATGAGTACATACGTAAAGGAATAGACCACGCTATATCAGAAGACAATAAAGATTAGGCAGCTTTTTTCTTTTTAACCAAAGCTAAATAACTTTCATTTAAATCAATAATCAAATCGCAAACTTTAAATTGATACTCTGCAATAGTAGATACAGGGGTTACTTCAGCTGCAGTTCCTGTTAAAAAACATCCATCGAAATCTTTTAATTCTTCTGGTTTTATTTTTCTCTCATGTACTTTTATATTTTTAGATTTTGCAATTTGAATTACAGTTCTTCGAGTAATTCCATCTAAAAAAGAATCTGGTATTGGAGTATGTAGCTCACCATTTTTATCTTTGAAAAAAATATTTGCTCCGGTTGCTTCTGCAATATTATCCTCATGATCTAACATAAGTGAGTCTGTATAACCTTGCTTTTCAGCTTCGTGTTTTGAGAGTGTACAAATCATATACAATCCAGAAGCTTTTGTGTCCCAAGGAATAGTATTAGGGGCGGGTCTTCGCCAGTTTGAAATATTTAATTTGATACCTTCAACCTTAAGTTTAGGATCAAAATATGAACCCCACTCCCAAGTTGCAATTGCTACATGAATTTTTGTTTGCTGAGCTGAAATAGCCATCATTTCACTGCCTCTCCAAACTACGGGTCTAACATATCCATTCTCTACTTTTTGAATAGAAATTATTTTATTGCTCGCTTTATTAATTTCATCTTCGCTATAAGGTATCTCAATTCCCATTCTCTTTGCTGAATAAAATAATCTTGAGGTATGTTCTTCTAATTTAAAAATTGAACCATCATACACACGTTCTCCCTCGAAAACACAGCTTGCATAATGTAATCCATGGCTGAGAACATGAACCTTAACATCAGACCAATCGACTAATTCGTCATTGTACCATATTTTACCTGATCTTTTATCGTAGGGTATCATTATGAAATAAAAAAATTCTTACTGAAAAAATATCTTTGTATCTGTAATATGTCAATAT
Organism: Candidatus Pelagibacter sp.; assembly: GCA_052047495.1. Taxonomy (GTDB): domain Bacteria; phylum Pseudomonadota; class Alphaproteobacteria; order Pelagibacterales; family Pelagibacteraceae; genus Pelagibacter. Next base: position 258 of record JBNAKH010000031.1, on the reverse strand, counting down.
AACTTACCAATAATGAAACAACTTTTATATCTAAAAGATGATCAATTAAAAGATTTGATCGAAAAGCTTTTTATAGGTTACAGAGAAACATTTTCAGACTCAAAAAAAATATTAAATAAGTATAAAATTGGCCTAGCACACCAAAAAGTCATTCATTTGTTATCCATGTATGAAGGGATTACTATTTCAGAGTTGCTTAAAAGACTTAAAGTAACCAAGCAAAGCCTTAATAGAGTTTTAAAAGATTTAATTAAACTA
>JBNAKH010000030.1:0-9034 GCA_052047495.1 Candidatus Pelagibacter sp. | reverse complement strand
AATATGTTCAAAAAAAGAGAAAATGTGCTGGAAATTGAAGAAGGGAATCTACTTTCTCCTAAATTTGATAATGATGGATTAATTCCTGTTATTACAATGTGTTCTCAAACAAAAGAAATTTTAATGCATGGTTATATGAATGTTGAAGCGTTAAAAAAAACTATCGAAACAAAAGAGGCTCATTATTACAGCAGATCAAGAAAAGCTATCTGGCATAAAGGTAAAACAAGTGGTTTTATTCAAAAAGTAACTGAAATCAAAATTGACGATGATCAAGATTCTGTTTGGTTAACTGTTGATATTGGTGATGGCGCTAGCTGTCATGTTGGTTATCGATCTTGTTTTTATAGATCTATTCCACTTGGACCAATTGAAAATGGACGAGAAGTACAGATGAAATTTACAGAAAAAGAAAAAAAATTTGACCCTAAAAAAGTTTATAAGGGCCAACCCAATCCAACTAAAATTTAATATCACCATGAGAGTATTTAATCCTTTTGGCCCTAAGATTGCTATAACTAAAATTCCAAAAAAAATAATAAATAAAATAAATAAAGAAGTGGATTTAATTGTAAATAATAAATCTAGATCAATGAAAAGTGATTATTCTAAAGAACTTGTTGGTCAAGTAAAACAAGAGATAAGATTATCAAATAAATTTGTAAATAAACATATTCTGAAATTCATTAAATCAAATGTGAAAAAATATATCAAGCAATGTACCAACAAGAATGTAAAAAAGATGAATTTAAAAAGTTTTTGGGTAGTAAGGCAATATAAGAATGAATATAACCCTGTTCATTTTCATAATGGTAATATCTCAGGAGTTGGCTATTTAAAGATACCAAAAAATATTACTAAAGGGACAAAAAGACTTAAAACAAACGGGACTATAGATTTTATACATGGTTCAAAATCTTTTTTAAGTAATAGTTTACATAACCACAATCCTAAAGTTGGTGATATGATTATATTTCCAAATTATTTAATGCATACTGCTTATCCTTTTAAAAGAGAGGGTGAGAGAAGATCTTTTTCATTTAATTTAGATATTGATAAAAAAACATTTAATGTTTTCTATGGATAAAATTCAAAAAAATGTTCTTGGTGAAAAGTTAGAGGAATGTTCTCTAGATCCTTTAACAGGTTGGTATCGAGATGGCTGTTGTAATACTGATGAAAATGATCATGGTTTACACACAGTTTGTGCAAAAGTTACAACGGAATTTTTAGAGTGGTGTAAAGAAGCTGGGAATGATTTAATTACCCCACACCCTGAATTTGGATTTCCTGGCTTAAAAGATGGTGATGGATGGTGTGTTTGTGCTACTTGGTATGCTCGCGCAGTAGAAGCTGGTAAAGGTTGTCCAATATTTTTAAAGAGCACTCATGAAAACACACTTAAAATTTTACCAATCGAAACTTTAAAGAAATTTGCGATAGATCTATCTTAATTACATATTACCATACTTAGGTCCACCACCACCTTCTGGGGTAACCCAAGTAATATTTTGTGATGGCTCTTTAATATCACAAGTTTTACAATGAATACAATTTTGAGAATTAATCACAAACTTTTGGACATTGTTTTCATTTTGAACCTCATAAACTCCAACTGGACAATATCTTTGAGCAGGTTCATCAAATTTTTCTAACGTATAACTAATTGGCAAATTTGGATCTTTCAGTTTCAAATGCACCGGTTGATTATCTGCGTGATTTGTACCCGTTAAATATACCGAGCTTGTTTTATCAAAAGTGATGATATTATCAGGTTTTGGGTATTCAATTTTAGGCATTTCATTTGCTGGCTTAAGTGTTTCGTGATCAGCATGTTTATGTTTTAAGGTAAAAGGCATTCTACCTCTAAATAAAATTTGATCTATTCCTGTAAAAATAATACCCAAAATAAGACCCCAGCTAAAACTTGGTTTAACATTTCTAGCCTTGTAAAGTTCGTCATAAACCCAGCTATTTTTGAACTTTTCCTCAAAGATCGACAAATCTTTTTTCAATTTAAAGTGTTCATCAATTGTTTCAGCGGCTATCATCCCACTTTTCATGGCTGTATGCGAACCTTTTATCTTAGGCATATTAAGCGTACCCGCATCACATCCAACAAGTAATGCTCCAGGCATAAACATTTTCGGTAAACTTTGAAAACCACCTTCAATTAAAGCTCGCGCTCCATAAGAAATTCTTTTTCCACCTTCAATAATCTTTCTAATTGCTGGATGAGTTTTAAATCTTTGAAATTCATCAAAAGGAGATAAGTGAGGATTTTTATAATCTAATCCAATGACATAACCTAAGAAAACTTGTTTGTTCTCAGCGTGATATATAAAACTTCCACCATAAGTGTTTTTATCTAATGGCCAACCAGCCGTATGCATGACCATCCCCTCTTCATGATTTTTTTCATCTATTTCCCAAATTTCTTTAAAACCAATTCCATATTGTTGAGGATCTTTTCCTTTATCTAATTCAAACTTATTAATTAATTGTTTACCCAAATGACCTCTACAACCTTCTGCAAAAACAGTTACTTTACCAATAAGATCAATACCGGGCTCATAACTATCTTTTTTATTTCCTTCTTTATCTAAACCCATATCTTGAGTTGCAACTCCTTTAACAGAGCCGTCATCATTATATAATATTTCACTTGCAGGAAATCCTGGAAAAATTTCAACACCAAGTGCCTCAGCTTGTTCTGCAAGCCATCGACATAAGTTTGCAAGACTAATGATATAATTTTTATGATTTTTTTGTACTGCTGGAAGTAACCAAGTTGGCCAGCTTAATGAATTATTCTTTCCTAAAAATAAAAATTTTTCTTTAGTAACTTTTGTTTTGATAGGTGAATTTAATTCTTTCCAACCAGGAATTAATTCATCTAAAGCTCTTGTTTCAAAAACATTCCCACTTAATATATGTGCACCTATTTCCGATGCTTTCTCTAACAAACATATATTTAATTCTGAATTAAGTTGTTTTAATCTAATGGCTGTGGCTAGTCCTGATGGACCCCCACCTACAATAACTACATCATATTCCATTGTCTCTCTGGACATACTCAATTTTTTACAGATTATATTATTTTTGTATAGTGTTTAATTTGTTCAATTCCTCTAAGAACTGAGGAACTGCTTCAAAAAGATCAGCTTCAAGTCCATAATCTGCGACACTAAAAATTGGTGCTTCACCATCTTTATTGATCGCCACGATCACTTTACTTTCCTTCATACCAGCTAAATGTTGAATAGCACCTGAGATACCAACAGCGATATACAAATCAGGGACAACAACTTTTCCGGTTTGACCAACCTGATGATCATTACTTATATATCCCGCATCAACTGCGGCTCTTGAGGCTCCGATAGCTGCATTTAATTTATCAGCTAAAGAAGTAATTAACTTAAAGTTGTCACCACTCTGCATTCCTCTTCCACCAGAGACAACAACTCTTGCTGTACCAAGTTCAGGTCTGTCTGATTTGACTTCTTCTCTTTTGATAAATTTTGTTTTTGCAAATTCTTCACCAGGATCTGCTTTTTCTATAGGAGCTGATCCACCTGAGCTTTCACATGGATCAAAAGATGTAGGTCTAATGGTTACACATTTTTTTGCATCCTTACTTTTAACAGTTGCAAAAGCGTTTCCTGCATAAATTGGTCTTAAAAAGGTATCAGGCGCAATAACTTTGATAATATCACTTATTTGAGATGTGTCTAAAGCAGCAGCAATTCTTGGCATTAAATTTTTGCCAAAAGTATTCGCTGAACTGATAATATGTGAATAATTTTCAGCTAATTTTACTATTACGGGCGCAAAATTTTCAGCAACAAAGTTTTCATAGTGAGCAGCTTCAACTTGAATAACTTTTTTGATTAATGGTATTTCTGTAAGCGCTTTTGCAACTTCATCACAATTATTGCCAATAATTACTGCATGTACGTCACTATCAATTTGAGAAGCTGCTGTACTTGCGTTAAACGTAAATGGTTTTAACTCTTTATTATTGTGTTCTGCAATTAATAAAACCGACATTATATTACCTTAGCTTCATTTTTTAATTTTTGAACCAACTCAGCAACACTTGAAACTTTTATTCCAGCTTTTCTTTTTGGTGGCTCTTCAACTTTAACTTGCTCGATTCTAGGAGTTATATCTACCCCTAAATCTGACGCATTTAATTGTTCTATAGGCTTTTTCTTTGCCTTCATTATATTTGGTAATGAGGCATACCTTGGTTCGTTTAATCTCAAGTCACAAGTTACTATTGCTGGAACATTAATTTCAATTGTTTCTAAACCTTCATCTATCTCTCTAGTAACTTCTAATTTACCATCTTTAATTTCAATTTTTGATGCAAAAGTTGCTTGCGGCCAATTTAAAAGTGCACTTAACATTTGACCTGTTTGATTACAATCATCATCAATTGCTTGTTTACCCATAAAAACTAAATCTGGTTTTTCTTTTTCAACAATTTTTTGTAACAATTTTGAAACAGCGAGCGGTTCAATTATACCATCTGTCTTTACAAGTATTCCTCTATCTGCTCCAACTGCTAAAGCTTTACGGACCGTTTCTTGAGCTTTCTCTTCACCAATACTTACTGCAACGACTTCTGTTGCTTTACCGGCTTCTTTAATTTTTACGGCTTCTTCGATAGCATTATCATCAGGTGGATTAGTAGACATTTTAACATTGTCAGTTACTACACCTGTGTTGTCTTCTTTAACTCTGATTTGAACGTTGTAATCAATTACTCTTTTTACTGCGACTAAAATTTTCATTAAGCTCTCAATAATTTATTTTCAGCGTCATAAGGACTTTCATCTAATATTGTAGCTTCATACATCTTGCCTAAAATATCAACCTTAAGTTTCTCCCCTACATTAGCTAAGTCTGGTTTTACCATTGCTAATGCAATTGACTTATCTAATCTAAATCCATATTCGCCACCAGTAGCTCTTCCAACAACTTTGTCATCTTTATAAATTGGATTATTTCCTAATACATCTGAGTCAGTTGTATTATGAACTTCGAGAGTAACTAATTTATTATCAAAACCTTTTTCTCTCCACTTGTTTAATGCTTCTAAACCTATAAAATTTCCTTTATTGGGATGTACAAACCTATCTAAGCCTGACTCATATGGTGAATATTCTATTGATAATTCTGTCCCAACTAATTTATAAGATTTTTCAATTCTCAAACTATTCATTGCTCTTATTCCAAAAGGTTTCAGTCCTAAATCTTTTCCGGCTTCCATTAATTTATCAAAAATATGATTTTGATACTCAATTGGATGATGTAACTCCCAACCCAGTTCTCCAACAAAGTTTACTCGCATTGCATTTACTGGAGCATAACCAACATTAACATTTTTAGCTGTTAACCATTTAAAGTTTTCATTGGAAAAATCATCTGTAGAAACTTTTTGCATTAATTGTCTTGCTTTTGGTCCAGCTACAACAAGTACCCCTGTGCTATTAGTTAAATCTTCAAATATCACTGATCCATCAGTTGGCATCCACTTTTGTATCCAATCATGGTCTAGTCTTAGATTTGCACCTGCTGAAACAAGGTAATAGCTGTTTTCAGCCTCTTTCATGATTGTAAATTCTGAATGAACTCCACCCTTAGTATTAAGTGCATGACATAGATTAATTCTGCCAACTTTTTTTGGAAGTTTATTTGCAACTAAATAATCTAAAAATTCCTCAGCTTTAGGACCTTTAATTCGACATTTTGCAAATGCCGTCATATCTAATAGACCAACATTTTCTTTTACATTCTGACACTCTTTTTTAATTGCATCAAACCATTTTGATCTTCTAAATGACCAATCATCTTTTTGCTCCATACCATCTGTTGCAAAAAAATTGGGTCTCTCCCAACCAAACTTTTGACCAAACACAGCACCTAAGTCTTTCATTCTTTCATAACATGGAGACGTTCTTAATGGTCTTGCAGCTGGTCTTTCCTCATCAGGATAATGAACAATAAAAACATGGCTATAAGCTTCCTCGTTTTTTGCTTTTAAATAAGATTTGGTTGCGTAATTTCCGTAACGTCTAGGTTCAACACCAAGCATATCAATTGTTGGTTCTCCATCAACAATCCACTCTGCTAGTTGCCAACCTGCACCACCAGCAGCTGTGATACCAAAACTATGCCCCTCATTAATCCAAAAATTTTTCAATCCCCAAGCTGGACCAACTATTGGATTACCGTCAGGCGTATAACAAATTGCTCCATTGTAAACTTTTTTAACTCCCACCTCACCAAAAGCAGGAACTCTGTGAATAGCACCTTCAATATGAGGTGCTAATCTATCTAAATCTTCTTGAAATAATTCATATTCAGAGTCTTTTGATGGTCCTTCAACATAACAAGCTGGAGCACCATCTTCATAAGGACCTAATATTAATCCTCCTGCTTCTTCTCTCATGTACCATCTGCTATCACTATCTCTTAAGACACCCATCTCGGGTAATCCTGCTTTTTTTCTTTTTTGAATTTCGGGATGAGGTTCTGTCACGATATATTGATGTTCAACAGGTATTACTGGAATATCTAGTCCTACCATTTCACCTGTTTGACGTGCAAAATTTCCTGAGCAAGAAATAACATGCTCACATTCAATTGAACCTTTATCAGTTTCAACTACCCAACCACTTTTTGTTTGTCGGATTGCTTTAACAGCAGTATTTCTATAAATCTCCGCTCCTCTATTTCTTGCACCTGCAGCTAAAGCTTGCGTTAGATCAGCTGGCTGAATGTATCCATCCTCAGGGTGTTGAATAGCTCCAATTAAATCATCGGTATGACATAAAGGCCAAATTTCTTTTACTTGTTGTGGTGTTAAAAATTTTACATCAACACCAATTGTTTTAGCAACACCAGCATACTGATGATATTCATCCATTCTATCTTTTGTACTTGCTAAACGAATATTTGAAACAACACTAAAGCCAACATTTTTTCCAGTCTCTTCCTCTAATGTTTTATAAAGATTTACTGCATACTTATGCAATTGACCAACTGAATAACTCATATTAAACAGCGGAAGTAATCCTGCTGCATGCCAGGTTGATCCAGATGTAAGTTCTTTTCTCTCAACTAAAACAACATCAGACCAGCCTTTTTTTGCTAAATGATAAAGAGCACTTACTCCAACGACACCACCACCAACTACAACAACTTTAGTTTTTGATTTCATTAAGCGATTCCTACTAAATTTTTATTCATAACGAAACAAAATTGTCATTTTTAATCATATGGAGCTCCCTAATGAGATTGGGCTGGAGACCATGGTGGTTAGCCAGCAATCTTTTAATGGACCATCTGTTTCATACTTTTCAACTTGCCAGTTAAACTTATGATAAATTTTATCTTTATCTAAAAGGATCACTTCAAATTGAGCCCAATTTTCACCACTTCCAAGCTTTGTTATGGTGTGACTTAAGTGATTGATCATCATTTGGTAAGAGTCTCCTTTAATCATTCTTTTAAATTTATCTAAAGGTCCAGTAACTTTTTTATTGTTAGGATGGGCAAAGTTCCAAGTTTGCTCTATGCCACTATCCTTATAAATAAGGTCATTATTTTGAAGTCCTGATAATTGAATTTCTATAACTCTATCAGGTTTGATGTCACTATTGGGTTTCAGCAACTCTGCTTTTGCCATTGACATAAAAATAAAAAAAATAAAAAGAGCATTTGATATTATTTGAATTTTTTTTATCATTTTCTAAAAATTATTAATTTTTGTCTTGAAGAACAGGAAAGGCTTGACGTATTTTTAAGAAATGTTTTTGATATTCCATTTTGGTACATCTATCCTCGATATATTCAATTTTGTTTTTAATAACTAATTTTTTTGCTTGTTCATTTTTAATTCCAAGCTGTAACCACAAAACTTTTGCTTTGATATTAATTACATCTTTTGCAATATCTAAAGCTTCTTTTGAAGGTCTAAATACATTTACTATATCCACTTTGTCTTTAATATCGGTAATTTTACCACACACGTCTTCTCCTAAAATTTTTTGACCTTCAGCTTTAGGATTTACGGGGTAAACTTTAAAACCATATTTTTGCATATATTTCATGACAATGGTTGATGCTTTTGTGGGATCATTGCTGACCCCAACCATTGCAATCTTTTTATATTTTGAGAGGATTTCTTTTATATCATTCATTGTTTATTTTGGATTTTTTGCTTACAAAACTCTTTAGCTTCTTCAACAGTCATAGGGGTGTCTAACTTTTTACTCCCAGCAATGCATGCTTCAATTGCTTTATTTTGATTATGGCCTCTAAAGTTATAGATAATAATTATTCCAATTATTAAAAAAAAAATAAGTAAAATATTTTTTTTCATTATCTATTTTTCCATTTTGGCTTTCTTTTTTCCAAAAAAGCTGAAATTCCCTCTTTAGCATCCAGGGCCATCATATTTACTGTCATCATTTTGCTTGTATGAGCATACGCTTTTCGAAGGGGCATCTCTAATTGTTTATAAAATGTTCGTTTACCAATTTTAATTGTTAAATTTGATTTAGATGCAATCTTTTTTGCAATTTTTAAAACCTCATTATTTAATTTAGATTTTGCAAAACAATCATTTATTAAACCTATTTCTTTTGCAAAATTTGCTTTAATTGGATCGCCTGTAAGCAACATTTTCATCATCGGTTTTTTATTTATTTTTCTACTTACAGCAACCATTGGCGTACTACAAAATAATCCAATATTTACTCCAGGTGTTGCAAATAATGCATCTTTAGTACTATAGGCTAAATCACAACTAGCAACTAACTGACAACCAGCAGCATAGGCTGCTCCATGCACTTTGGCAATCACAGGTTTATTACCCTCTACTATTTGAAGCATTAACTTAGAACACAGATTAAATAATTTTTGATATTTGTTTCTTACCTTTAAACTTTTTACTTCTTTTAGATTATGGCCTGCACTAAAACCTTTTCCAGCACCTTCTATAATAATTACTTTTGTTTTT
>JBNAKH010000029.1:0-1019 GCA_052047495.1 Candidatus Pelagibacter sp. | reverse complement strand
TCATGGTATAGACCTAAGCTTTAAATGTATAATAATTTAGATTTTTAATGATGACTAAATACAATATTTTAATCACTGGTGTAGCGGGTTTTTTAGGTTCACATTTGTCAGAAAAATTATTAGATCTTGGACATAAAGTTATTGGTGTAGATAATATGATTGGTGGTTATGAGGATAATGTACATAAAGATATAGAGTTTCATAATTTGGATTGCAGCGACTTTTCGAAAGTAAAAAAAATAATGAAAAATATTGATGTTGTTTATCACTGTGCAGCAACAGCTCATGAAGGTTTGTCAGTATTTTCACCTTATGAAATTACAAAAAATAATTACCTTGCTTCAGTTTCTATTTTTTCTGCGGCGGTTAATGAAAAAGTAAAAAGAATAATTTTTTGTTCTTCAATGGCAAGATACGGAGAACAACAAACACCCTTTACAGAAGATATGATACCCAAACCAGTTGACCCATATGGTATTTCTAAAGTGGCAGCTGAAGATGTATTAAAGAATCTTTGTGATTTAAACAATATAGAGTGGGTAATTGCTGTTCCCCATAATATAATAGGGCCTAGACAAATTTATACTGATCCATATAGAAATGTGGTCTCCATATTTTTAAATAGAATGCTACAAGGAAAACCTCCAATAGTTTATGGTGATGGGGAACAAAAACGATGCTTTTCATATATTGATGATTGTTTAAGTTGCTTAATTCCCATGTTAGATCAAAAAAATTTAAACAAACAAGTAATCAACATCGGACCCGATGAAGAATTTGTGACTGTTAATAAAGTAGTTGAAATTTGCTCCAACATAACTGGTTCAAACTTAGAGGCGGTTTATAAAGAGGACAGGCCAAGAGAGGTTAAGCATGCCACTTGTTCTGCTGATAAAGCAAGAAAATTATTTAATTATGAGACAAAAGTAAGTTTGAGTGATGGTGTTAAAAAAACTTACGATTATATAAAAAAAAGAGGACCCAAAAATTTCAATTATCGTTTAACTATTGAGATTGAT
>JBNAKH010000028.1:0-1373 GCA_052047495.1 Candidatus Pelagibacter sp. | reverse complement strand
AAAAAAACTTACAAATAAATTTCCTTTAAATGAAATCCATTTTCTTCCGTACTGCCCACGTCCATTACTTTGTCTCTCAGCAATTATCATTCCACACTTTAAATTGGAACTTTTTACCATTCTAATGGCTGTATCATTCGTGCTTCTTAATTTTTTAAATCTTAAAATTCTGAATTTCATTAAATTATGTTAATTCTAGAAACTACCTCTATTAATTGACTTGGAAATATGAAGTATATCAGAATTAACAATGTAGATGCTGTTAAAGAAAATTTTAACCAAAAGCCATGGTCGGTATCATATTTTTCTTTTTGCTCATCAAAATACATAATTTTAATTAACCTTAAGTAATAAAAAGCTGCAACGACTGTTGATAATAAACCCACGATAGCTAAAAAATACATCGATTGTTCAATAACTGCTTTAAAAACATAAAACTTAGCAAAAAAACCAGCTAAAGGAGGAATCCCAGCTAGTGAAAATAAAATTATAAGTAATGATAACGCTAGCATTGGATGATTTTTAGACAAACCTGACAAGTCATCTATTTTTTCATAATAGCTATTATCTCGTTTCAACATTAACAAACATGAAAATAATCCTAAGTTCATGAGTATATATATAGTTATATAAATTACTGAACTTTGAATGCCATCATTCGTACCTGCTGCTACACCAGCTAGTGCGTAACCAACATGACCTATGGAGCTATAGGCAACAAGTCTTTTCAAGTTTGTTTGTCCTATGGCTGCAATAGCACCAAATAGCATTGATGCGATCGATAAAAAAATTAAAATCATTTGCCATTGATCAATCAGATTTAAAAATGGTACATATAAAAATCTTATAAATACAGTTAGTGCTGCTATTTTTGGAACCATTGTAAAAAATAATGTCACTGAAGTTGGTGAACCTTCGTAAACATCTGGGGCCCACATATGAAAAGGAACAGCAGAAATTTTAAACGCTAGTCCTACTAAAATAAATACAATACCAAATGTTAAAGCATACTCATTAGAGTTCAATTGATCAGCTATCACATTAAAGTTGGTAGAGCCAGTAAACCCATATATTAAAGAGCAACCATATAGCAACAAACCAGAGGATAAGGCACTTAAAACAAAATATTTAAGTCCTGCTTCAGAAGATTTGATTTGATCTCTATTGAATGTTGCTAAAACATACAAAGCCAATGACTGAAGCTCAAGACCCATATAAAATACTATTAAGTCATTAGAATTAATCATAACCATCATTCCTAATACAGAACTTAAAATTAATATTGGATACTCAATCTTAAAGATTTGAAAAGTTTTAAGATAGTCCGAAGAAACGATTAGGACTAAGAAAGCAGCTAATAAAGTGATTATCTT
>JBNAKH010000027.1:0-1097 GCA_052047495.1 Candidatus Pelagibacter sp. | reverse complement strand
AAAATTTAAGGCTGAAAAAAAACTTTATTTTAAGGTTATTTTTCCTAGTAGTTATTTTTTTTGTTTTAGGAATTTGGACTGAAAAATATGATTTACTAAAAAAGCCGAATTTTTTTTTTACTAAAATTTATGAAAATCTTTATAGCAAAATTGTTTCCAGAGCTTATGATATTGATACAATTGTAATTGATATTAATTATAAAAATTTTGATAAGATAAAAAAAACCCGTGAGATTGCGCTACAGAATGAGTATCTTAGATCATCAGATGTAAAATGGTCATCAGGAAATCTTGCTTATAAGAATAAAAAAAATAAAATTAAGATCAGACTTAAGGGAATGTTGGGTGATCATTGGAAACATTCATACAAGTGGTCATTTTATGTAAAAATTGATGATGATAATTCATCAATATTTAACTTGAGAAGATTTACGTTACAGCCACCTCACACCTTAGAATATCTTCAAGAATGGTTGTTCATGAAGGCATTAAAAAAGGAAGGTTTGATTTATCATAGAACACAATTTGTTGAATTAATCGTTAATGGAAACAAATACGGTTTATATACTTTACAAGAAAGAAGCATGAAGGAATTAATTGAAAATAATAAAAGAAGAGAGGGGCCTGTTATCAATTTTTCAAATCAAGAAAGATTAAATGAGCATATAAATTTCAAAAAGCTTGGAGCAAATAAAATTGCTAATTATTTTTGGCGTTCTGAAATAAGACCTATTCAATTTAAAAAATCTTACAAAGGTACAATTCAAGAAAAATATCTTAATAAAGCTATTAGTCTTTTGGAACAATTTAGAAGCAGAAAATTAAATGTGGATGAAGTTTTTGACTCAAACCAACTTGCAAAACTTATGGCAATCAGAGCTGTATTTGGTTCAACTGAATTTGATGTTGATGACTTAAAGTTTTATTATAATCCAATATCAAACTTACTCGAACCAATTTCTAAAGAAGTACATTCAAATGCCGAAAGGGCTGTTTCTGGTTTCAATCCTTGGTATTTTAATAGTGATAACATAACAATCCCATGGCAAAAATCTTTTTTAGATTTATTATTTAACGATAAGCTTTTTTACGAAAGA
>JBNAKH010000026.1:0-2131 GCA_052047495.1 Candidatus Pelagibacter sp. | reverse complement strand
TTGATAAATTTCAAATTCCTTTAGCTAAAAGTTATGGTGCCGATGCTATCTTGATTATTTTAGCTGGAGTTTCAGATAAATTGGCAGATGAATTATATGAAGAAGCTTTAAAATTGAATATGTCAGTTATTGTAGAGGTTCATACTGTTAATGAAGCTAAACAAGCACTTAGATTTAAGGATGCTTTAATAGGTATTAACAACAGAAATTTAAAAACTCTAAAAACTGATGTTAATACAACTTATGATATTCACGATGTTTTGGTTGATCACCCTGGCCCATTGATTTCTGAGAGTGGAATTAAAACTAAAGAAGAACTATTGGAACTATCAAATAAAACATCCATCAAAACCTTTTTAATTGGTGAATCACTTTTAAAAAATTTAAACGATAATTCGATTTTTTCAGTTTTATAGTCAAAAAAGTCAATATTTTCCTCACTTTTAAACTATTGTGAATTACAAAGAACTTTTATAGAACATCTTTTGTACGATATTTGTTCTTATGCTAACAAAAAAACAAAAAAACTTGCTTTTATTTATCAACAAGAAGTTGAGAAACTCTGGTGTATCCCCTTCTTACGAAGAGATGAAGGAGTCTCTAAATCTTAAATCAAAATCTGGGATTCACAGATTAATTAGTGCTTTAGAGGAAAGAGGTTTCATTAAAAGGCTTGCTCATAAAGCTAGAGCTTTGGAGGTTATAAAATTACCAGAGACTGCTTCTGCAAATGATATTTACAATAATTTTTCCCCAAGTGTTATTAAAGGAGGTTTGGATGAAGAAAAACCTTTATCCGACGATGCAGAAGTGCCAGTTTTAGGTAAAATAGCAGCTGGAACACCTGTTGAAGCAATTCAAAATGAAGTTTCTAGAATTCCATTACCAAATAACTTAGAAAAAAATGGAGATTATTTTGGCCTTAAAGTTCAAGGAGATTCAATGATTGAAGCTGGGATTCATGAGGGCGACACAGTCATTATCAAAAGAACCGATACAGCCGATAATGGAAAAATAGTGGTAGCTTTAATTGACGAACATGAAGCTATGCTTAAAAGAATTAGAAAAAAAGGTAAAGTAGTAGCGTTAGAAAGTGCTAATAAAAACTATGAAACCAAAATTTTTGGCCCTGATAGAGTAAAAGTTCAAGGTGTTTTAGTATCTTTATATAGAAACTTCTAAAAAAATAGTCTAAACCATTTTTAATGAAAAAAGTAGCAACTAGATTTGCTCCGTCACCTACTGGACCTTTGCATATTGGTGGGGTTAGAACTGCATTATTTAATTGGTTATATTCAAAAAACCAAAATGGTAATTTTTATCTTCGGATAGAGGATACAGATAAAGAAAGATCAAAAGAAGAATACAAAAATCAAATTATAAAATCATTGCAATGGATAGGTATCAATCATGATGGAACAGAATATATACAATCTAAAAAAATTGATGATCATATTAAAGTTGCAAATGAACTGTTAAAAAAAGGTAGTGCTTATAGATGTTATTGCTCAACTGAAGAAATTGAAGCACAAAAAAAAAGAGCTAAGCAAAAAAAAATTCCATATGTTTATGATAGAAAATGGAGAGATAAAAATGAGAATGAAGCTCCTAAAGATATTAAACCAGTAATTAGATTTAAAAGTAAAATTGATGGTACGTCAATATTAAAGGATAAAGTTCAGGGTAAAGTGGAAATTGAAAATAATACCATCGAGGATTTTGTAATAATAAGAAATGATGGCACACCAACTTATAATTTATCTGCTGCAGTTGATGATCATCAGATGAACATGACACACATTATTAGAGGTGATGATCATAAAATAAATACGTTTAAACAAATTCAAATTTATGAAGCAATGAAATGGGCATTACCAACATTTGCACATATACCATTAATTCATACAATTGAGGGGAAAAAACTCTCAAAGAGAGATAAGGCATCAACTCTAGAGGACTTTTCAAAAATTGGTATTATGCCAGATGCTTTAAGAAACTATCTTTTAAGGTTGGGCTGGTCATATAAAGATAAAGAAATTTTTACTTTAAATGAAAGTATTGAATATTTTAATCTTGAAGGTATTGGAAAATCACCATCAAAATTAGACTTAAATAGAATTCTATCTATGAA
>JBNAKH010000025.1:0-5367 GCA_052047495.1 Candidatus Pelagibacter sp. | reverse complement strand
CAATAAATAAATTAGCAATCATTGGTGGAAGCGGTTTATATGACGTTGAAGAATTTGAAAATCGAGAGTTAGTTGATTTACAAACTCCTTGGGGGAAACCCTCAGATCAAATTTTAAAGACAAAATTTAAAAATAAAGAGGTTTATTTTTTACCGAGACATGGAAGGGGGCATTTTATTTCACCTTCGAAAATAAATTTTAGAGCTAATATTGATGCGTTAAAACAATTAGGTGTTTCTGACATAGTTTCTGTATCAGCTGTTGGATCTTTAAAAGAAGACTTACCACCAGGAAAATTTGTAATCGTTGATCAATTTATAGATAGAACTTTTGCAAGAAACAAAACATTTTTTGATGAGGAAATCGTTGCCCATGTTTCTATGGCACATCCAACATCAAATGGTCTAATGAATGCGTGTGAGGAAGCTATTAAAAAAGAAAAAATTGAATATCAAAGAGGTGGAACTTATGTAGTTATGGAAGGTCCACAATTTTCAACTTTAGCTGAATCCAATCTTTATAGATCGTGGAAAGCTGATGTAATTGGTATGACTAATATGCCAGAAGCCAAATTAGCTAGAGAAGCAGAAATTAGGTATGCATCTGTTTCAATGGTAACTGATTATGATTGTTGGCATCCAGATCATGAAAATGTAGATGTGCAACAAGTAATAAAAGTTCTTTTAGGAAATGCTGCCAAAGCAAAAAATATGATAAAAAATTTGATAGAAAATTTTGAAAATCATATTGATCCTCAAGATCCAACAAATAATTGTTTAGATGTTGCAATTATTACTGCTCCAGAAAAAAGAACAAACAAAACTATAGATAAACTTAAAACAATTGCGGGTAGAGTTTTAAATAAATGAGAATAGAAGGAAAAGAGTATCGTACTATTTGGTTTGAAAATAATGTCGTAAAAATTATTAATCAAACAAAACTACCACATCAATTTATTATAAAAGACTTAAAAACAGTAAAAGATGCAATTAATGCCATAAAAACAATGGAAGTAAGGGGCGCACCTTTGATAGGTGCTACAGCAGCTTATGGACTAGTTTTAGCAATTATTGAAAATAATGATCAATCATTTTTAAAAAAATCTGCAGATGAATTAATAAGTTCAAGACCAACAGCAATAAATTTAAAATGGGCTGTTGATAGAATGATGAATAAATTGTCAGGTTTAAATAGTGATAAAATTTTAGAAATAGCTGTTAATGAAGCAAAAGACATATGCGAAGAAGATGTAAAATTTTGTGAAAATATAGGATTAAATGGTCTTAAAATAATAGAGGAAATTCATAATAAAAAAAAAGATACAGTTAATATCTTAACTCATTGTAATGCAGGTTGGCTTGCAACAATAAATTGGGGGACCGCAACTTCTCCAATCTATCATGCACATAAAAAAGGAATTCCTGTTCATGTGTGGGCAGATGAAACTAGACCAAGAAATCAAGGAGCAAATCTTACTTCCTATGAATTAAATGAAGAAGGAATTAAGAACACGATCATTGCAGATAACACAGGTGGAATTTTGATGCAAAGAGGAGAGGTTGATATGTGTATTGTTGGAACAGACAGAACTCTAGCCAATGGAGATGTTTGTAATAAAGTTGGAACTTATCTAAAAGCGTTAGCAGCTCACGATAACAAAATTCCTTTTTATGTTGCACTACCAAGTTCAACAATAGATTGGAATATAAAAGATCATAAAGATATTCCAATTGAGGAGAGAAATTCAGAGGAATTATCTCATGTGGAAGGTTTAGATGAAAAAGGAAATATAAAGAAAATACAAATTTATCCAAAAAATAGTAAAGCTATGAATTTAGCTTTTGATGTGACCCCAGCAAAATATGTTACAGGATTAATTACCGAAAAAGGCATATGTGAAGCATCAGAAAGAGGACTAAAAGAATTATTTAAATGAAGAATTTAGACCAAAGAAATCAAATTATTGAGCATTCTCTAAAATTGAACTCTACAAATCTTTCACCGCTACGATCAGGAAATATATCTTTGAGAACAGAACAAGATAATATTCAAGGTTATTTAATTACTCCATCAGGAAAAAAATATGAAACATTAAAGCCAGAAGATATTGTTTTTATGGGTTTAAATGAAGAAGCAGAAAATAACGATTCAGAAAACAAACCCTCCTCCGAATGGAGATTTCATAGAGATATTTATGTTAATAAAAAAGATGCCCAAGCAATTGTTCATGCACATTCTCCACACGCTACAGCTGTATCTTCACACGGAAAATCCATACCTCCGTTTCATTACATGATTGCTCTTGCAGGAGGAGAAGACATTAAATGTGCTGAATACGCTACTTTTGGGACAAAAGAACTTTCACAAAATGTAATTAAAGCTTTAGAAAATAGAAGTGCCTGTTTGATGTCTAATCACGGACAGGTTGCTTTTGGAAAAAATCTAGACCAAGCGTTTGAACTAGCACAAGAGATAGAAAATATTTGTCATCAATACACTATTGCACTAAAGTTAGGAGAGCCAAAGATTCTTTCATTGGAGGAAATGAAAAAAGTTTTGGAAAAAGCTAAAGATTATAAAAAAGGGTAATATGATAAAAGTAGGGGAGCACATTACTTTAGATATAATTGGGACTGATAAAGAATATGATCCATCAGTTTATGAAAGAGTTATCAAAGAGATTGCTAAAGTAGCTAAGGTTACAATCTTAAATATATCAAAATATAAGTTTGAACCACAGGGCTTTACAATTCTTGCATTATTAGCTGAAAGTCATATCAGTTTTCATACATTTCCTGAAAAAGGAATTATAAGTTTTGACTTCTTTACTTGTGGAAAAATCAGTCCATCAGTAGCGATTGATATTGTTAAAAAAGAATTTAAGCACAAAAGAATTGTCAAAAAAGAGTTTAATAGAGATACGAGATCTCTTTATCACGATATTTACAGCTCACCAGGTTTACAAAAATCATATGTTGTAAATGAAGTTTTGGAAGATTTTAAATCAAAGGTGGGTCAACACATCGAAATTTTAGAGTTAGAGCAATTTGGAAAATCATTATTTATTGATGGTGAAATTCAAGTAGCTGAGACTGATGAACATTTGTACAGCTCAACTTTTGTAGGCGCTGGATTGAAGTTAAATAAAAACAATGAAAGAGCTGCAATCATTGGTGGTGGTGATGGAGGAGTTGCCAGAGAATGCATATCTAAAAAATTTAATTTTATCGATTGGTATGAACTAGATCCTGAAGTAGTTGAAGTTTGTAATAAACATCTAGGGGACATTGGAAAAAAAGCTACAGAGAAAAATTCAGTCAGATGCGTCTGGGGAGATGCATTTCACAGTATTAAATCCGTAAAGGACGATACGTATGATCATATCTTTGTAGATTTAAATGATGACCAGTTTTGTATAGATTTAGCTGCGAAAAATATGGACTCTTTAGTAAGAATATTAAAACCTAAAGGCGTGATCACAGCACAAGTTGGCAGCCAAGATAAAAAACCTCTTCAAGTTGAAAATTGGATGAATGTTTTTCACCATCATTTCGGAAATACTAAATTATCTAGGGTTTATGTACCCAGTTTTGATTGTTCTTGGAATTTTTCGTCCTCAATAAATCATTAGTTTTTTCTTTTTAAAGTCTCTGATTTGTGAAATAATATTTTTTTATTAAAGGAGAGAATGATGAATATGTTTAAAAAAATTATTTTTTCAGTTTTATTTTCATTATTAATTATCGGAAACGTTAATGCTGATAAAATTAAAATTGGAACAGAAGGTGCCTATCCTCCATGGAATTCTAAAGATGCATCAGGTAAATTAATTGGATTTGAAGTTGAATTAGCTTACACACTCTGTAGATATATTGGACAACAATGTGAGATTGTTGAACAAGACTGGGATGGAATGATACCAGCTTTAATTATGAGAAAATTTGATGCAATTATGGCAGGTATGTCTATTACTGCCGAAAGACAAAAAGCTATAAGCTTTTCTCAAGGTTATGCAGATGAAGTTGCATCTTTAGCAGTTATGAAAGGTTCTGACCTTGAAGGTATGAATACTCCAGAGGGAATCAATCTTACTTTAGGGGGTTCAGGTGTTAAAAAAACTTTAAAGACTTTAACAGGTGCACTTGCTGGTAAAACTGTTTGTACACAAACAGCAACTATTCACCAAAACTTTTTAGAATCTGGTGACGTAGGAAAAATAAATCTAAGAACTTACAAAACTCAAGATGAAGTAAACTTAGACTTAGCATCAGGAAGATGCGATGTTGCATTAGCAGCTGCAGTTGCTTTTACAGATTATGCTGAGAAATCTGGTAAACCAGTTGTTCTTGTAGGTCCAACTTTTTCAGGTGGGGCATTTGGTAATGGTGTTGGAGTTGGAATTAGAAAAGACGACACTGAATTATTAAAAGCATTTAACAAAGCAATCGAGAAGGCTAGAAAAAACGGAGACATTAGTAGAATAGCTACTAAATGGTTTGGTTTTGATGCCTCTATGTAATTAATTTTAGATTTGGCGACTATAATGTATAGTCGCCAATCTATATGGAACTTCTAGCATTCGGAGATACTGGTTGGGGTGATGAATTATTTTACGCAACCCTGATGACAATAGCTGTTTCAATAACAGCAATGTTTATAGGTTTTCTTTTTGCGTTAATCTTTACTCCATTAAAATTATCTAAAAATAAGTTTTTAAATTTCATAGCTAATTCCTACACAACTATAATAAGAGGTGTTCCAGAATTATTAGTAATTTACCTATTCTTTTTTGGTGGAACTGGTGCAGTTATGTTTGTTGCATCAATATTTGGTTATAATGAGTATATTGAAATAAACGCATTTATCACAGGGGCATTTGCAATTGGAATAATTTCTGGTGCTTATTCAACTGAAGTTTTTAGGGGAGCAATTCAATCAATTGATAAAGGCCAGTTCGAAGCTGCCAATGTATTAGGTTTAAACAAATTTGGAAAATTTTTTAAAATTATTTTACCTCAAACATTAAGATTAGCTATTCCAAATCTAAGTAATGTTTGGCAGATAACTCTAAAAGACACTTCTCTAATTTCAGTTACAGGTTTAGTTGAAATCATGAGACAATCTTATATTGCTGCTGGATCGACAAGAGATCCATTGTTCTTTTATTCATTTGCTGCAGTTTTGTATTTACTACTTACTTTTGTGAGCATGAAATTAATTAACAGATTAGAAGTTAAATATAGTAGGGGGTACTAATGGATCTTGAATTAATGATTAATAGTCTCCCAAAGTTACTAAGTGCTGCTGTAATAACTTTGAAACTTCTCTCAGTTTCTTTAATAACTGGATTATTCATTGGCTTATTTT
>JBNAKH010000024.1:0-1959 GCA_052047495.1 Candidatus Pelagibacter sp. | reverse complement strand
TGTTTTGATCATAATCTTGAATTAAGAAGTATTATTTATTCTTAAAAATCAAAATATGTTTTTTATTTCACATAGAGGAAACACATCGGGCCCTAATCCTCGAGATGAAAATAAAATAGAATATATAGAAGAAACTCTCAAAAATTTTGATGTTGAAATAGATGTCTGGTATTATAAAAATGATTATTATCTTGGTCATGATGAGCCGTCATATAAAGTAAATAATCAATTTCTCAAAAATAAGAAATTTTGGATACATTGCAAAAATTTAGAATGTTTCTACAAGATTTCAGAGCTTGATGTCAATTTCTTTTGGCATGAAAAAGATAAAGTTGTAATCACCAGTAAAGGTTTTTTTTGGAATTATCCTGGTACTATTTTATCAAAAAAAAGTATTTGCGTAATGCCAGAAATAAACAACATAAAAAAAATTGATTGTATGGGTATTTGTTCAGATTATATTCAAGATTATTATGATAGATACAATAATATTTGATTTAGATGGAGTTTTAATAGACTCAAAAAACATTCATTATACCGCTCTAAATAAAGCACTAGAGAAAACGAAAATAAACTATTCAATTTCTTTTGAAGATCACCTAAAGATTTTTGATGGTTTGCCCACAAATGAAAAGTTGCAATTACTTCTTAAAAAAAAAATAATAAAAAAAAATCATTTTTCAAAAATAAAAAAAGAAAAAAATAAAATTACTGATGATCTTTTTAAAAAACAAATAAGCTTTAACAAAAATATTTTTGAATTATTTAAAAAACTTTCAAAAAAATACAAACTGGGAATTGCAACTAATGCTATAGAGAATACTTTGAAGTTATCTTTAAAACGATTAAAGATTAAAAATTTTGTAAATAGTGCTGTCTCTAATCAAAATTTGACTTTTGCCAAACCTCATCCTGAAATTTATTTGAGAAGTCTTTTAAATTTAAAAAGTATGCCAAAAAATACCCTCATTTTAGAGGACTCACACTATGGTAGAATTGCTGCTAAAGAGTCCGGATGTAATTTAATGCCCATTAAGTCAATTCATGAGGTAAATTATAGTAATATTGTTAACTTTATTAATAATCAAAAAAATGAAACTAAGGTTAATAGTCAAATTTGGGAGGACAATGAATTAAATATTGTAATTCCTATGGCCGGGGAAGGCTCTAGGTTTAAAAAAGCGGGTTTTAGTTTTCCAAAACCTTTGATTGAAATAAACCAAAAACCCATGATTCAAATTGTTATTGAGAGCTTGGGTTTAAAAGGAAATTATATTTTTTTAGTAAGAAAAGAACATCTTGAAAAATATAACTTAAAAAATTTTTTAAGATTATTAGTACCGAGGTGTAAAATTATATTGGTAGATAAATTAACAGAAGGTGCAGCTTGTACAGTTCTTTTAACAAAAAAATTAATAAATAATAATAAGCCATTAATTATTTCAAATTCAGATCAATTTATTGAATGGAATTCCTCAAAAACTATGTACAACTTTGTTAATAAAAAAGCTGACGGCGGAATTTTAACTTTTAATGCGATACATCCAAAATGGTCTTACGCAAAACTAGGTTCTAATGAAAATGTCATTGAGGTGGCAGAAAAAAAAGTGATTTCTAATAACGCGACTGTTGGAGTTTATTATTGGAGGTATGGTAAAGATTTTGTCAAATATGCAGAGCAAATGATAAAGAATAATACAAGAGTAAATAATGAATTCTACGTTTGCCCCGTGTTTAATGAGGCAATAAGAGATAAGAAAAAAATTAAAATAAAAAATGTTGACTCTATGTGGGGACTTGGAACACCTGAAGACGTCGACTATTTTTTAAAAAATTACAAGAAATAATTAGAGAAAAGTTTTTTTTATCACAATTTTTTTTTTTTCATCATAATAAAATCTTTCTTTTTAATTTAAAGTCTGTCTATTTTACACATCTGACGCTGCCGACGATCGCATA
>JBNAKH010000023.1:0-2538 GCA_052047495.1 Candidatus Pelagibacter sp. | reverse complement strand
ACAATTTTAATAATTTTCCTTAAATTATTTTTATTGGCTAATATTGTGTTTGTTATTTCTTGTTTTTTTATTGGAAATTGAGTTATGTGTTTAGGTAAAGACTTATTAAGTTTAGTAAAAATTTTTTTATTCTTTTTATATAATTTTCCAACTTCATTATCAGCATTAAATACTGGGTAGCCAAATGACTTTGCTACAAAACTTTTTCCAGATCCTATATCTCCTAAAATTCCAATTCTAATCATTATCTAAAAGCTTAAATGTATCTGTATTAATTTTTGGTTCTATTCTATGCCACAATTTAAATGCTTCCATAGCCTGGTAAACAAACATAGTTTTTCCATTTTCAGTTTTGTAACCAAGTTGTTTTCCCATTTTCAAAAATTGAGTTTCTTGAGGATTATAAATTACATCATAAAATAATTTATCATTTTCTGAACTTAAAAAATTCAAATTTATTTTTTCATTTTTTAAACCAAGACTTGTAGCATTTATTACCATATGAAAATCAGTTAAGTTTCCCCATTCTAAAATTTTAATATTATTGAATAAAACTCTCAAATTTTCTGCCTTCTCTCTTGTCCTATTACTAATTATTATCTCTTCTACATGCATATTTTTTAATGCAAAAATTATTGAGGGAACTACACCACCAGCCCCTAAAATTAAAACTTTCTTGCCCTTTAAGCTAAAGTTTAATTTTTTAATTGCAGTACCAAAACCAGCTATATCTGTATTATGTCCAACTAGATCACCATTTTCAAAAATGATTGTGTTTACTGATTGAGTCTGTTCTGCCTCTGGGCTTAATTTATCTAAAAAAGGAATGACTGTTTTTTTGAAAGGGACAGTCACATTGCAACCAGCTATTTTTTGATCTTTGATAGCTTGGAGAAAATTTTTAATTTCATGATTCTCAAGCTTAATTTTATCATATGTGGCATCAATCTTATTTTCTTTTAACCACCAGTTTTGAAGTTTAGGAGACAAAGAATGATCAATTGGATTTCCTATTACTAAATATTTTCTCATCTGTAATTATCTAAATATTGTTTTATTTTTTTAATAGGTAAACCCATAATAGTATCTTCATCTCCCTCTATACTTAAGAATAATTTTCTACCCTCTCCTTCTATTTGGTAAACGTTGTAAGCATATAATGCTTCATCTGTAATTTTTGACAAATAACTTTTAAGCTCATCTAAACTAAATTGCTTCATTGTTAAAGTTGCTTTATCAGTGTAATTCCAAACCATGGCACCATTTTGAGAGATACAAACTGAACTAATGAGATTGTGTCTTTTTCCGTTAAGCTTTTTTAAAATTTCTAAAGCCTGATTTCTATTTATAGGTTTAGAAATTAATTCACCTTCTAAATCTATTACACTATCAGCACCTATGACTAAAAACCCTTGGTTTTTTTGACTAACCTTATTTGCTTTCAATTCAGCTAAATTTTTTGATATTAATTCGGGAGATGCTTTTTCTTTAATTAAACTCTCTTTAACGATATCTTCATCTAAATTTGAATTTTGTACCTCTGTGGATATATTGTTATTATCCAAAATTTGCTTTCTTACTTTGCTTTTTGAGGCAAGTATTATTTTAACCATTATTTTTATAAATTTCGTATATCTTTATAATTGAAGCAGCAGTCTCTTCGACTGATTTTCTGGTAACATCTATAATTGGCCACCTATATTTTTTAAAAGTATTTTTGGCATCCTCAACCTCTTTTTTAATTTTAGATATGTCTGTATAGGATTTATTTTGAGACTCTTTTAATGAATTCATTCGATTTTTTCTAATATCGGCTAATCTTTCTGCTTCAGTGCTCAATCCAACAATACAAGTAAAGTTTGGGTCTTCTTTTAAGATTTTAGGTATAGAATTTTCATTTATCAAAGGAATATTAGATATTTTAAAACCTTTATTCGCAAGATAAATTGAGGTTGGGGTTTTGCTTGTCCTGCTGACCCCTAACAAAATTATATCTGATTTAAAAATATCTTTGACTAAATTTCCATCATCGTGGTTCATTGTAAATTGAATTGCCTCAATTCTTTTATAATATTCATCATTAAGCGTATATTGACCGCTAGGTTGGTGAGATGCTTTTTGGTTAAGTAGTTTTGAAAAACTTAAGATTAAATCTCCAAGAACCCCAAAACAAGGTATTTTTTTTTCTTCGCTATTTCTTGCAAGATGTTTTGCAAGGCTACTATCTACAATTGAATATAAAATTATAGAATTTTGATTTTCCTGAGCATTGGATAAAATTTTTAAAATTTGGTTTTCTGTTCTTGTAAAAGAATAAGTGTGTATTTTGTAATCTATATTTTTAAATTGAGCTTTAATTGCAGTAAAAATCCTATCTAAAGTTTCACCCGTAGAGTCAGATATAAGATAAATTTGATAAGTATTACTCATGTATAAAATGTTGATAGTTGTGTTTTATTTGAACAAAAAGTAATTGGTTTTATAAATTTTAAATTTATGTTGTAAAACATAGCTTTTATTAACATTATTAAACATCTG
>JBNAKH010000022.1:0-18624 GCA_052047495.1 Candidatus Pelagibacter sp. | reverse complement strand
TACCCTTGCAACAACTAGTCTCTTAGCAGTCTCAGCTTTTGGATCGATGATTTTATAATAAACATCGTGTGAGATTGCGTTTGCAATTGCAAGAATCAAACCATCAGCTGTTGACATGGCAGCAGCCATACCTCCAGCAGCAACTAGACCTGAGATTACGTATGGTAATCCAGCTATTTCCGGAGTTGCTAACACAACAGCTTTACCGCCCATGAAAAACTCATTTAATTCAAGAGTTCCATTTCCGTTAAAGTCGCTTACAAACATTAAGTTTGCTTGGTTCCAGTTTTGATACCAATCTATCGCTTGGACTTCTGAAATTGATTTACCAATAATACCTGTTGGTAATGTTGGATCAATCAATGACAACTTAGATAGTGTCGCTAACATTGGAGCAGAAGAATAAAGTAGGAAGATAAAGAATAAAGACCAACCTACTGATTTTCTAGCTGCTTTTACACTTGGAGTAGTGAAATATCTCATCATCACGTGAGGCAATGAAGCTGTTCCCATCATCATCGCTAGTGCTAATGAAATAAACGCCCAAGGCGTTGCATTCACCGCTGAGTGAGCTTTAGTTATACCAGCCAAACCTTTTGGCACCTCTTTTAGATTTTCAGCAGAGTTTTTCACAAAACCAAACTGAGCCTCTAATTCAGCAATTCTTGATACTTCATCAGCTAACATGAAGTGTGGGAAGAAACCCGCACCCATTTTGTTACTGATCCAGAATACTGGTAATAAGTAAGCTATGATTAGTACAATATATTGTGCAACCTGTGTCCAAGTTACTCCTCTCATACCACCTAACATTGAACATAGTAAGATACTTACTAATCCAACATAAACTGCGTA
Organism: Candidatus Pelagibacter sp.; assembly: GCA_052047495.1. Lineage (GTDB taxonomy): Bacteria > Pseudomonadota > Alphaproteobacteria > Pelagibacterales > Pelagibacteraceae > Pelagibacter. Next base: position 17,769 of record JBNAKH010000022.1, on the reverse strand, counting down.
TTGAAATGGAATATCAAGTGCAACAGATGCAATAGTACCTGTAGCGTTAATTTGTGCAGTCACATAAGTAAATGATGCAACAGTTAAAACCACTACTGCAAGAAATCTACTTAAATTACCACCATATCTTGTACCAATAAAATCTGGGACTGTGTAACAGCCAAATTTTCTTAAGTATGGTGCTAATAAAGATGCGACTAATACATATCCACCAGTCCAACCTACAAGAAGTGCCATATATCCGTAACCTTTGAAGTAAATACCTCCTGCCATTGCAACGAATGATGCACCAGACATCCAGTCTGCTGCAGTTGCCATTCCGTTGAATACAGTTGGCACTTGTCTTCCAGCTACGTAATAAGCATCAGCTTGAGCTGTACGTGATAGATAACCAATTATAGCATAAATGGCTACTGTGAAAGCAACGAAACAAATTCCGATTGTTTTCGCAGTCATACCCATCTGCTCGGCAATTGACATAATGATTATGAAAGCTAAAAAACCACCTGTATAGATTCCATAAACCTTAGGTAAATTGTCTATAAAATTACCTTTCATCATTTAGTCATCCCCTCTTTCTGAGAAGCCGAACTCTTCATCAATTTTCTCCTGCCTGTTCGCAAACCAGAAAATTAGGATTACGAAAGCACCAAGAGAACCTTGACAAGTGAACCAATAAGTTAACGGATAACCAAATGGTCCCGTAACTTCATTCATTTCAGCCCCGAATAAGAAGATGCCAATTGAGAATACAAACCAGATTGCTAGTGTCATGAATAGCAAACCTCTGGATTTTTCCCAGTGTTGTTCTTGTTTTGACATTTATACCTCTCTCTTTTTAGTTATAACTGGCAAAAACCATAACCATTATCGAAGAGATTTAAAGTGTTAAAATTGCTCAAATTAGTCCAATTTATGGGTTATAACTATCAAAAATAGCTTATTTTATGGGAAAATATAAACTTACCTGGAAAGATCTTACCTTGAGGGACTTCAAGATCTATCTATTTGCCCTTTTTAAAGCATTTATCCCTAAAAAAAAAATAAAGTCATTAGATGAATTAGAGGATTTTATTCAAACAAAATCAGCTTGGGTGTCACAAGTTACTTTGTATGGTTATTTAAAGACCAGGATGGGCACTAGGTATGTTCTTCATTTTGAAAATGATGAATTTATGAAGTCAGTTAATTTAGCTAAGTGGAATATCTATGCTGTGGCTTTGCAAGATCTTACGTTTTTTACCTTCTCTTATTTAAAAGCAACTACAAACTATGAAGATACCAATAGGGCTAAAGAAATTTTTTTTAAAATTCTAGACGATGAAATTTCAAACAAAATGCCTTTAGATATTATTGAAAACACCAAAAAAAATTTTGATGAAAGATTTGAGAAAATGAATTGGGATACTTATCATAGTGATCTCCCTTTTAATCCTAGTGCATTATCTTTATATAAGTGGGCTCCAATTGCTGAGGAGCTAAAAACTTTAGATCGTAAAATAGTTTTGAATTCAGTTATTCTCAAATGGGACGTCGTTAAGAAAGAATTTCAAGAAAGATTAGGTTTCTAAGTATTTTTTCTATTGTCAACTAAACTATCAACAACACTTGGATCAGCTAAAGTAGTAGTATCACCTAATTGACCATGTTCATTTGCTGCAATTTTTCTAAGAATTCTTCTCATTATTTTTCCAGATCTTGTTTTTGGAAGCCCTGGAGTAAAGTGAATCAAGTCGGGAGTTGCTAATGGACCTATTTGTTTTCTAACCCATAATTTTAGTTCTCTTTCAAGATCTCCTGTCTCAGTCTCACCTGCATTAAGAGTTACGTAACAATATAATCCATTTCCTTTAATGTCATGTGGATAACCAACTACAGCAGCCTCAGCAACTTTAGGATGAGCAACAAAAGCACTTTCAATTTCTGCAGTACCCAAGTTGTGTCCCGATACAATAATTACATCATCTACTCGTCCAGTGATCCAGTAATATCCATCTTTGTCTCGTCTGCACCCATCCCCAGTAAAGTATTTTCCATCAAATTGAGAAAAGTAAGTATCAATAAATCTCTGATGATCGCCATAAACAGTTCTCATTTGTCCTGGCCAAGACTGAGCTATACAAAGTCTTCCTTCTCCCGCACCTTTAATTTCTTTTCCATCTTTATCGACAAGAACAGGTTTAATTCCATAAAAAGGTTTTGTTGCTGATCCAGGTTTTAAAGGTATAGCTCCTGTTTGAGGCGCAATTAAAATTCCGCCTGTCTCTGTTTGCCACCAGGTATCTACGATTGGACACTTTGAGTTTCCAACTGTTTTGTAATACCACATCCAAGCCTCTGGATTTATAGGCTCTCCGACTGTACCCAATAATTTTAGAGATTTTCGAGATGTTTTATTTACTGGATCATCACCCTCTCGCATAAGGGCTCTGATAGCTGTTGGAGCAGTATAAAAAGTATTAACTTTATATTTATCAACAATCTGCCACCATCTTGAGCTGTCTGGATAATTTGGCACTCCCTCAAACATTATTGTAGTAGCTCCGTTAGATAAGGGTCCATAAATAATATAACTATGACCTGTTACCCAACCTATATCTGCAGTACACCAATAAATATCTTTAGGCTTATAGTTAAATATGTATTGATGAGTCATAGAAGCATAAACCATGTACCCGCCCGTTGTATGTAGTACACCTTTCGGTTTACCTGTAGATCCAGACGTATAAAGAATAAATAAAGGATCTTCAGCATTCATTTCCTCAGGTTCACAATAACTTGGGACATCTTTAATTAGATCATGATACCAAACATCTCTACTCTCATCCCAATAAACATAGTTTCCTGTTCTTTTGACAACAATACATTTTTTAACATCAGGACAATTACTTAATGCTTCATCGGTTGTTGCTTTTAATGGAATTGTTTTTCCACCTCTAACACCCTCATCGGCTGTTATAATGTATTCTGATTTACAATCATTTACTCTTCCAGAAATAGACTCTGCTGAAAACCCTCCAAATATTATAGAATGTATGGCCCCTATTCTTGCACAAGCCAACATCAAAACTGCCAGCTCAGGTATCATCGTTAAATATATTGTTACCCTGTCTCCTTTTTGTATTCCTAATTTTTTTAAACCATTAGCTGCTTTTGAAACTTTTTGATGAAGTTGTTTATAAGAAATTTTTTGAGTATCCTTAGGATCATCACCTACCCAAATTATAGCTGTTTTATCTTTTTTATCTTTTAAATGTCGATCAATACAATTAGCAGAGGCATTTAAAGTTCCATCTTCAAACCATTTTATTTTAACTTCATCTTTACTGTACTTCACATCTTTAATTTTTTTATATGGTTTTATCCATGTAATTCTTTTTCCTTCTTTTTTCCAAAAAGCATTATTGTTCTTAATAGAGTCAGTATATTTATTCTGATATTGAGATTTATTAATTAAACCACTTTTCACCCACTCGGGTTTTGGTTTAAAAATTAGTTCTTGTGTTGAGCCTTCGATATTAATTTTAACTTTTTTAATCTTACTTCTGGTCTTTTTTTTTCTTTTAAGAATTTTTTTTCTTTTTTTAACCTTCTTTCTTTTTGAGGTTTTTTTTCTTGATTTAGATTTTTTCTTTTTTTTAGGCATAAATATTATTTCTAAATCTTACCCATGTTATTTAAAATTTTCCAGCTTTTAGAATCTATTGGCATTACTGATAGTCTGCTTTGTTTAATAAGTGATAAATGGCTTAATTGCTTGTTTTTCTTAATATCCTCAAGACTTACTGGCTTATTTAATTTTTTTAGAAACTTTACTGTAACAGCAACAAATCGACCAGATTTATCTGTCTTGTCTAAATATGCTTCCTTGATAACTTCAACAATACCAACAATTTCCTTTCCTATGTTCGAATGATAGAAAAAACATTGATCTCCTTTTCTCATAGATTTTAAATTTTTGGCAGCTTGATAATTTCTTACTCCATCCCAAGGAGCACCTTTAATACCAGCTTTTTTTTGTTGATCAATTGACCAAACGTCAGGTTCTGACTTAAGTAACCAATATTGCATTAAAGTTTAACCCCAGCACCTTTTAAAAATAATGCATTTTCATCTAAGGGCCATCTTGGTTTTGCTGGATGATCTAATTTATTAAATAGTTTTAATTTATACTTTTCCAAACCTACCATTGCTATCATTGCAGCATTGTCCCCACATATTTCAATTGGTGGAAAAACACTTTGATAATTATTTTCTTTACACAAGTTTATCAACATAGATCTTATTTTTTTATTTGCTGCTACACCACCCGCAACAACAAAAATTTTATCTTGCATATTATTTTGTTTTTCAAATTCATTAAAAGCAATTTTGGTTTTTTTTTTCAATATTTCTTCAATTGTTTTTTGAAAAGAAGCTGCCAAATTAAATTTTTCTTGCTCTGTTTTAATAGTTTTACTTATCTTCAGGATTGCAGTTTTAAGACCAGCAAATGACAAATTACAACCACCCTTATTAATAATAGGTTTTGGTAGATCATAAGAATTTGGATCACCTTTTTCTGCCCAAAGCTCGATTTTGGGTCCCCCAGGAAATTCTATTCCTAAAAGTTTTGCAGTTTTGTCGAAAGCTTCGCCTAGTGCATCGTCAATAGTTGTTCCTAGTCTTTTATATTTTCCAAGACCTTGAACATTTAAATATTGTGAATGACCACCCGAAATTAATAGCAGGAGGTAAGGATAATTTAAGTTTGAAACTAATTTTGGACTCAATGCATGTCCTTCTAAATGATTTACAGCTATAAAAGGCTTGTTTATTGTTGAGGCAAAAGCTTTCCCAAAGCTTAAGCCCACTGACAAACAAACTATTAGACCAGGACCTGCAGTCGAAGCTACTGCATCAATATCTTTGATTTTTATTCCACTATCATCCAAAGCTTTCTTCACGATTAAATCTATTTTTTCGATATGTGATCTAGCCGCTAACTCTGGAACTACACCTCCAAATTCTTTGTGGACATCAGTTTGGCTAGAGACAATGTTTGATAAAATTATAGGTTTCCCTTGGTCATTCTCAGTTATGACTGAGGCAGCTGTTTCATCACAACTAGTTTCAATTCCAAGAATTAAGGGTTTTTTAATCATACAAATAGTTTTTAATAATTGTACATTTCCAATACAAGAAAGAAATAAATTTATTTATGACTAAAAAAATTATCATAGGTTCAAGAGGTAGTAAATTAGCATTGTTGTATGCTCAAAAAGCTAAAGAACAAATTATTAAAAAAACTACTTTAGATACAAATGATATTGAAATTAAATCTATTTCAACAAAAGGTGATCAAGTTAAAGATACTAGGTTGTCTGATATAGGTGGCAAAGGATTGTTTTCAACTGAAATTGAAAAAGAGTTAGAGAATAAAAGTATCGATATTGCAGTACATGCATTAAAAGATATGCCAGCAACAGAAACTAGCGGACTCAAAACAGACTGTTTTTTAGAGAGAAATGATCCAAGAGAAATTTTGATAACAAATGATAAGAAAAAATTTAATGATCTTAAGCTGAAATCAATTATAGGAACATCTTCATTTAGAAGGGAATTTCAAATTAAAAAATTAAGATCTGATCTAACATGCAAAATAATTAGAGGTAATGTGGATACTAGAATTAAAAAACTAAGAGATGGAAATTATGATGCAATAATTTTGTCTTATGCAGGGATTAAAAATTTAAATCTTGAAAATGAAATAGCTGAAATTTTCTCAGCACAAGAAATCATACCAAGTGCTGGACAAGGAATAATTGCACTCCAATGTCGTGAAGCAGATAAAGAAATTATTTCAATTTTAAAAAAAGTAAATCATGAAGAAACCTATAAAAGAGCTCATGCTGAGAGAAATGTTCTTAAAGTTTTAGAGGGAGATTGTGAAACAGCAATAGGCGTTTATTCAAAAATAGAAAGTGATACAATTGTAGTCGAGGCAGAACTTTTTTCAATAGATGGCTCTCAAAGATTTTATGAAAAGAAATCTGGCCAGATTGATAAATTTAAAGAGATTGGTAAACAAATTGGGCAGAATTTAAAAATGCAATCAAATAATTCTTACAAAAAATAATATGCATATTTTATTAACAAGACCACTGGAAGATTGTTCAGAAATGATTTTAAAGTTTAAATCATTAGGTCATCAAGTTTCGCACATCCCACTGATTAATATTGAAAAGGTTAATTATGAGAAAATTAAATTTTCTGAATATGGAGGAATTATTTTTACCAGTGCTAATGCAGTGAAATATTTAGATCAAAATAACATAGACAAAAATATCAAATGTTTTTGTGTTGGTAATTTAACTGAAAAAAAGGCTAGATCTTCAGGATTTCAAAACACAATAGCTGCAGAGGGTAATGTCTCTAATTTAAAAGAGTTAATTTTACAAACTTACGAGACAAAAAGTAAAAAGTTACTTTATGTCAGCGGTGAAATTATATCTGTTGATTTGGATCAACAACTCATGAAAGAGGGGTATGGAATAAAAAGAGTGATTAATTATAGAGTAAAACATAATCAAAGATTCAATGAAAGTTTTGTAAAAGGTTTAAAATTGAACATGCCTGATATGGTTTATATTTATTCACAGAATAGTGCTCAAAGTTTTTTGAGTTTTGTCAAAAATCATCAATTTGAAAGCTTATGGATGAATACTAATTTATCGTGTATTGGAGAGAAAACTTCATCTATATTGAATGAAATTAAATGGAAAAAAATATTTCTTTTTAATCCTGGAGAAGAAGAGTTTTTGTTATATAAAATTTAATTATGGAATTGTTTAATAATTTTTCTGAAATATTTTTATCGGTATGGAACAAAGGTATTTTAGGTGTTGATATTTTTCAAATATTAATTGGTTTAGGAATTTTTTTAATTTTTTTAATCTTCAGAGGTCTTATTAGCAAACTTGTTATCAAAAAATTAGAAATTATCTCAAAAAGATCAACAAATAAATTAGATGATACTTTCGTAAAATCTTTAATTGGACCTGCAAGGTTTTTACCAATTGTTTTAGGTTTTTTTATAGCAAGTTATTACATGACATTTTCTATGGAAGGTAGAGAAATTGTCGATACTTTAAATAGAACTCTAATAACTATATTAATTTTTTGGGTAATTCATCAAATTATAGAACCAGTCTCATATATTTTAAGTGGTCTTGATAAATTATTAACAAGAGAACTAATTGGATGGATTATTAAATCTTTAAAGATTTTAATATTCATTTTAGGACTTGCAGCAGTCTTAGAATTATGGGGAATAAAGATTGGACCAATTATTGCTGGTTTAGGTTTGTTTGGAGTAGCAGTTGCATTGGGTGCCCAAGATTTGTTTAAAAATTTAATCTCTGGGATTTTGGTGTTAGTTGAAAAAAGATTTAAAATTGGTGATTGGATTTCAGTTGATGGAGTAATTGAGGGTATTGTTGAAAAAATTGGTTTTAGATCAACAACAATCAGAAAATTTGATAAATCATTAGCAATAATTCCAAATTTTCAATTTGCTGAAAATGCTGTAATAAATGTAAGTGAAACTTCAAACTGGTTAATTAGTTGGATTATTACTCTCCAATATGGCACTTCGGTTGATCAATTGAAAAATATTAGAGATCAAATTGAAGATCACATAAAAAAAAGTGATGATTTTGATACTAGTATAGGAATTGCAGTAAGGGTCGATAAGTTTTCAGATAGCTCTATAGACATGTATGTGCGTTGTTTCACAAAATCGGATAGTTGGAATGAATGGCTTTCAGTAAAAGAGAAACTTGCAATTGCAATAAAACAAATTGTTGAAAACAATAAGGCCTCTTTCGCATTTCCAAGTTCTTCGATTTATATTGAAAAAAAATGATTGCTATCTTTTATTTAGTTTTACAATTATTAAAACTTTATTCGTATGTAGTGATCGCCAATGTTATCATCAGCTGGTTAATCGCTTTTAATGTATTGAATACTCAAAATAGATTTGTTTATGCAGTTTTAGATTTTACTTATAGATTAACAGAACCATTTCTAAGAAGAATAAGACGATTTTTACCAAATTTGGGAGCGTTAGACATTTCACCAATTATTTTACTGCTATTGATTTGGTTTATAGAAATGTGTATGAAACTCTACATCGCACCAATGATATTCTAGGATTTATGATTTTAATTGATGGAAAAAAAGAAGCAGCACTATTAAGAGAACAGCTTAAAAAAGAAGTATCTGATCTTAAAATTAAGTATAATAAAGTTCCAGGGTTAACAGTAATTTTGATTGGAGACTTAACTCCTAGTCAGATTTACGTTCGAAATAAAGAAAAATCTGCTAACGAAGTTGGACTTAAATCAGATGTAATTAAATATCCAGATAGTGTCGAAGAAAAAGTTATTTTAGAGAAGATAGATGAATTAAATAAAGATAAATCTGTGTCAGGTATTTTAGTTCAATTACCATTACCAAAACATATTGATAAACAAAAAATTATTGAAGCGATTGACCCATCAAAAGATGTAGATGGATTTCATCCAATGAATGTTGGAAATCTTTCATCAGGTTATGAGAGTTCCGTTCCATGCACACCATTAGGATGTTATTTGTTAATTAAAAAGATAGAACCTAACTTAAATGGTAAAAAAGCAGTTGTTGTTGGCCGGTCTAACTTAAATGGTAAACCAATGACTCAACTTTTACTAAAAGAAAATTGCACTGTTACTATAACACACTCTAAAACAAAAGATTTAAAAGCAGAGTGTTTAGAAGCTGATATTATTATTGCAGCTGTTGGTATTCCTGAGTTAGTTAAAGGTGATTGGGTAAAAAAAGATACTATCGTGATCGATGTTGGAATTAATAAAACTGAGAAAGGTATCGTTGGTGATGTTGCATTTGATGAAGTTTCAAAAAATGCTAAAGCACTCACGCCTGTTCCTGGTGGAGTTGGTCCAATGACAATCGCTTGCTTGCTAAAAAATACGATTGACTGTTTCAAAAGATCGCAAGCATAATATTGAATTCCATAAATTTTTTTTGATAAGATAGGTTATGAAAAAACCTAGATACCCCTATAGAATTGCACTTCTTATGCTCATACTGACAGTTCCACCAATTGGCGCGACACAATTAGGTTGGTATTTATATGATAAACAAACTGGATTTGATTATGGTATGATAGTCGGAACATTTTCAGTAATTTATGCTGCATGGTTAATGTATGAAAAAAATTGGAGAGAAGATGATGAGGATTAAATTGTGGAAAAAATAATTTTTTTCGGATTAGCGATACCAATTTTAGCATTTGTCCTTTACTTGGGCGGAACAGCTATCATGAAAGGCTTTGAGGCCAAAAGAGAAAATAAATCCAATGAGAGCTTAGAAGACCAGGACCATGAAGACAACTTATCTGATAATAATGATAAGTTAACAGATGAATTGGATAAATTAAATCAACTCCTTAAAGATGGTGTTTTAACTGAAGAGGAATTTAAAAAAGCTAAAAAAAAAATTTTAGATAATTAATTATAATTAAGTAATTTTTTTAAAGATCCAAATTCACCTATTTTATAAATAATTGTATCTTCTTTTTTAAATCCATATTTTTCCGCTCCAGCTTTAAATCTTACAGGTGGCTCCATGATTGGTTCTAGGGATAAAACAAACGTGCCCCAATGCATTCCAATCACTTTTTTGCTTTTTAAATTTTTTGCAACCTCTAAAGCTTCTTCTGGATTAGTGTGATAAACCGACTTATCTTTATAAGGCATTATTGGATAAAAATTATAGGCACCAATATTTATAAATGTAAGATCAATTGGACCATACTTATTACCTATATCTTTATAAATATTTCCTACTCCAGTGTCACAACCAAATAATAACTTTATATCTTTATATTCGATCAAAAAATTTCCCCATAAAGTTTTATTAGTATCTGTTAGACTTCTTTTTGACCAATGCACAGCAGGTAAAAAAGTAATTTTTAAATTTTTATTTATTTCAATTTTATCATACCAGTCCATTTCATTCACATCGCTATAACCATTTCTGGAAAAATATTTACCAAGTTTTAATGGAAGTAAAACTTTAGAATTTTTAAAAGGAAATCTCCGGATTGTCATCATATCTTGATGATCATAATGATTATGGGTGAGTAAAAAAATATCTGTTTGTGGAATCTCGTTTAATTTTAATGCTGGTTCGGTAAATCTCTTAGGTCCAAAAATTAGCGGCCCAGCATTTTTTGAAAATATTGGATCTGTAATAATTGTTGTTTCACCAAGCTTAATTAAAAATGTTGCATGGCCAATCCATGCTACATAATCGTCTTCTTGAAATTTTTTTAAGTTTGTTAAAACTTTCTCTTTTTCAATAACATGTTCTTTGGGAACTGTCATATTAAGTTTTTTTTTCTCTCTATTAAAAATTTTGAAGGACCATTTAACATTAGGATCTGGTTTTGGTGAACCCTGAGGATTTCTAAAAGTACCGTCTGGTAAATGGTGATAAGGTTTTTTTTCCACTAAAACTAATTTTTTTTATTGTAAGTTTTTATAATTGTCTCCTCTAAAGTTCTACTCATTATTATGGTGCCCTTTTCATTTGGATGTATACCATCACTTAGATTAAATTCGGGCTTCATGGCCACTCCCTCAAGTAAAAAAGGAATAAGCTCTATTTTAAATTTTTTGGCTAGATTAGGAAAAATTTTGTCAAATTTTTTTTTATAAGAAAAACCATGCGAGGTTGGAGCAATCATCCCAGCTAGGACGATTTCAATATTTTTATCTTGAGCAATCTTTATAATTTTTTCTAAATTGCTTTTTGTTTCTTTTGGCTGGATGCCTCTTAACATGTCATTAGCCCCTAAGCATAAAATTATTAGATCTATATCTGGCTCACTCAAAGTCCAATCAGCTCTATTTAATCCCCCTGACGATGTACTACCAGAAACACTGCCATCAACAATCTCAATATTATAACCCTTTGCTTCTAAATTTTCCTCTAAAACGACTGGTAAACTATTGTCATCAGACAAACCATAACCGGCCATCAAACTATCACCAAATAATACAATCTTTTCGATTGCATATGCATTAATGGTTAGTAGACAGATAATAATTATTTTAATAATAAAACTTTTGTTCATGAGTACTCTTCTTAAATTAAAAAAGATAAATCTTAAATACCAAACTGGTAAAGACAATATTAGTGTTTTAAAAGATATAAATTTGACCACAAAAAAAAAAGAAACTATTTCAATAGTAGGTGAAAGTGGTTCAGGAAAAACAAGTTTAATCATGTTAATTGGTGGTTTAGAGCGTCCAACTTCAGGCAAGATATACTTCCAAGACCACGAAATTACAAAATTAAGTGAGGATGAAGTATCAAAAATCAGAAAAAAAAATATTGGTATAATTTTTCAGTCTTTTTATCTAATCCCAAATTATACAGCCTTAGAGAATGTAACCTTAATTCTTGAATTGAATAAATTTAAAAATCCTGAAAAAGAAGCAAAATCTCTTTTAGATAGATTTGGCTTAAAACATCGACTAAATAATTTACCCAGTCAGTTATCTGGAGGAGAACAACAGCGTGTCGCTATCGCAAGAGCTATTGCTATGAAGCCAGTGCTAATTCTAGCTGATGAACCCACAGGAAATTTAGATACAGAAAATTCCGATATGATTTCTAAAATTTTATTTACGTATGTTAAAGAGGAGGGTTCCTCATTAATTATGGTAACACACGACCCGAAACTTGCTAACCGCGCAAGCAGAAAAATTAAAATTAAAGATGGAAAAATTAAATAATTTTTATCAATACAAGTTTATCTTAATATATGCTCTTCGAGATTTAAAAAGGAACTATAAAAAAATCTTTAGTATTATAATCACTCTGTTCATCAGTCTTTTTATATTAAGTGCAATATTTACTATTGAGGATAGTTTAAAAAAGGAACTCAAAGAAAATGCTAAAGAGCTTTTAGGTGGAGACTTAGAAATTGATTATAACAGAAATCAAGGAAATATAGATTTATTAAATAAAGTTGAAGAGTTTACAACTATATCAGAGATGGTTGAATTCAGCACAATGCTTTCGACAACAAATCGAAAGAAAAATAAATCTTTATTTACTAGAATAAAAACAGTTGACCAAAAGTATCCTTTATATGGTGAAGTAACTTATGAACCTGCTGATGCTTATGAAAGAATGCAAACTGAACCTTATACAATTTTAATTAATGAGAGTTTATCAAAAACCTTAAATATCAAAACAAATGAAATTGTAAAAATTCAAGATCAAGAATTTCTTGTTATTGGTAAGGTAAGATCTGTTCCAGATGTAAGTGGATTTGTGACTTTTGGAGATTGGGTTTTAACAGGTAAACAAACTTTAGATATCTTAAAACTTAACGGAATAGGAAATTTTTTAAATTATGAATATAAAGTAAAATTTAATACCAATGATAATCCAGAAATAATCATAAAAAAAATTGAAAGTATTTTTAAAGATGATCAAAAGGTAAAAATTAGATATCCAGAAAATGCAGCAAGTGGATTAAAAAGAGTAATTGGTAACTTTTCACAATTTTTATCCCTTGTCTCAATAAGTGCGATGCTTATTGCTGGTATTGGTATTGCTAATACTCTTTTGTCTTTTATAAATCAAAATAACTTGTCTATAGCAGTAAGAAAGGCCTTAGGTTTCTATTCTGGTAATATTAAAAAACTTTATTATCTTCAATTGGTAATATTATTATTTATAATTACTATTTCAGCATATTTAAGTAGTTTATTAATTGTGCCATTAGCAGACAAATATTTGTCAAGTAGCTTTGGACTTAAGATAAATTTATCTTTTTCTTTTTTTAATTTTTTAAAAATATTTTTAATAGGTTTATTAGTTTTGATAATTTTTTCGATTCCTACAATTAGTTCTATTGATCAAGTCAAAGCTTCAAGTCTATTTAGAAATGTATTCCAAAACTTACAATTTTATTATTCAAAAAAATTAATTGGCATGAGTATTATAATGTTATCGATTTTGATTTTAATATTTACTTATAGATCAGAAAATCTTGTTTATAGTCTTGGGTATTTTGGGGCATTTTTTATTTGTTTGATTATCTTTTTTCTACTTTCAAAGTTAATCATATTTTCTCTAAAAAAGTTTAAATTTAATTCGAGCACTCCTTTGAAGGTATCTATTAAAAATATTACACAATCAAAAAGTATTACACCTATTACAATTATGTCTTTAGGCCTTGGTGTTACATTACTTTTGACTTTAGCATTAGTTGGAACTAATTTTAAAAGAGAGATAGCAAAATCAATACCTGACATCGCTCCTGATTATTTCTTTGTGGGCATTCAAAATGGAGAGCGTGAAAAGTTTGAACAAAGAATTTTATCAATGGATCCTGGTGCAAATATTGAAATTGTGCCAATGGTTTCTTCAGGAATAGTAAAAATTAATGGTATAAATCCCAACACATATATTACACCTGAAAATGATAGTTATTGGGTTATTGGCAGTGAACGGAGATCATCTTGGATAAAAGAAGTTCCTGAGGATAATCTAATTATTGATGGTAAGTGGTGGGATTTGTCTAAACCAAATCAACTTCAGATATCATTAGACGCTAAGGTTGCAAAAGATTTTAATATTAAATTAGGGGATATATTTACTTTAAATATCTATGGTAGAGAAATTGATGGTGAAATAGTCAACTTTAGACAAGTTGATTATAGAGATCTAAATATAAATTTTGCAATGCTTTTTAACCCTGACTTTGCAAAAAATATTCCTCACGAATATTTAGCAACCACAAAGTTCTATAATTTAAATAAATTTGATGAAACAAAAATGCTTGAAATTTTCCCTAGTTTATCAATGATTAAAATTGCTGATTATTTAAACAAAGTAACTAATGTTTTAAATAAAGTTTTCATAGCAGTTATTGTCATTTCAACAGTCACTATCGTCATTGGTTTAATTGTAATATCAAGTGCAATAATGGTCCAAGGAAAAGTAAGAGAATACCAAAATTTGGTTTTTAAAATTTTAGGTTTTTCAAGAAAAGAGATTGTTTTTTCTTCGCTGATTGAATTTATGATTATTTTTATATCTGTAATAATGATTGCAGTTTTGTTTGCTGTAATTGGTTCAAAATTTATTATTGAAAATATATTTGAGTTATTCTGGAAGTTTGATCTTAAAGTTTTGATTTATCTTGGTTTATCCATCGGTTTAGTAACCTTGGTATTAATATTATTAACTAATATTAAATATTTAAATCCAAAGGTTTATCCTCTTATAAGAAATCAATAATCACTAAGATCTACTTAGCCTTTTCCATCAGCCAAAGGTTATCACTCGCCAAAAAGTAAATTTTTCCATTTTTTGGATGAACCTGGATATCTCTAATTCGTCCGATCTCATCTTTAAATATTACATCTTCTTTTATGTTGGACAAATCATTGAAGATTAGTTTTCTTAAGGATTGATCTTTTAATGATGTAATTAATGCATGACCATTCCATTCATTAAATTCGTTTCCTTTATAAATTGTAATTGCACTTGTTGCAATTGAAGGCACCCAATATTGTATTGCTTTTGTAAAGCCAGGTTTCCATTTTGGACCAATAGGAAACCCAGAATAATTTGTTCCTCCCCAGCCTAATATTTTCCAACCATAATTTTCACCTTTTTTTACTTCACCAAACCAATCACCACCTTTGGCACCATGGTTACTCATATAAATTTTACCATCGTATGATGATAAAGTTAGACCTTGAGGATTTCTGATACCAATTTGATAAATTTCAGGTAGCCACTCTGGCTTATCTACAAATTTAGGATTGTCATTTGGAATATTTCCATCAAGATTAATTCTTATAATACTCCCAGGATGTTTTGAGGGGTCTTGGGCAATCATGCCTTTACCTCTTTCACCAGCAGAGGCAAATAAGTGATTATCTTTGATCGCTAACCTTGAACCAAAATGATAACCAGAATCAATAGGAGGTTCAGCTTGAAAAATATTTTTAAAATTTAATTTTTTTTTATCAAAAATAGCTTTAGCGATAGAGGTACTTGTTTTGCCATTACCTCTGTTTTCAGAATATGAAACATAAATAAAATTATCTTTATATAAAATATCTAAAAGACCACCTTGTCCATGTTCTAGAAAATTTAGGTTATGATCAACTTCAACAGCTTTTTTTTGGAGTATATCTATGATCTTAATTTTTCCACTTTTTTCAGTAATAATTAGTTCTTTATTATTTAAAAAAGACGAACCCCACGGGTCGTTAAGAGCAACTAATTTTTTGAATTTTAAATTTTGAGCAAATAAATTAGTTGAAAAAAATATAAAAAATATAATTACAAAAAAAAGCTTTTTCACCTTATGAAAGTTTAGATCTTCCACCATCTACTGCAATAATTTGACCTGTTATCCAAGAGCTATCTTCAGTGATTAAAAATCTAGCTAAAGAGGCAGAGTCTTTTCCCTCTCCCAATCTTTTTAAAGGATGGGCCTTTGCAATACCATCTGCTAGGGCTTTATTCTTTAACATGGGCTCAGCAATTTTTGAATTGGTTAAGCTTGGCGCAATACAATTCACTCTTATGTTTGGAGCAAATTCAGCTGCAAGTGAAACTGTTAAACCCTCAACAGCTGCTTTTGTTGATGCAATAATTGCGTGATTGGTAAATCCTCTTTGAGCAGCAACAGTTGAAAATAAAACTATTGAGCCCTTATTTTTTTTCAAACTGTCTTGATAACCCTTAATAACCTCAACCGCAGAATAAAGATTTAATTTCATACATTTTACAAAATCTTGTTCTGTTACCATTCTCACAGGTTTTAAGTCAATTGACCCAACACAATAAGCAACACCTTTTACATCAGAAATATCATTTTTAACTTTTTCTATAAATCCCTCTTCCAAAACATCTGCGATAGTAAAAGGACTCCCTAATCTCTCTGAAATATTTTTAACCTCGTTTTCATCTCTACCTACTAAATGTACACTATTTCCAGAATTTACTAATTGCTCAGCCAAGCTTGATCCGATTGAACCTGTCGCACCAAAAATAAGATATTTTTCTGACATAAAAAATTTAATTAGTTATATTTAATTATGAAGTTATTTTTTATACTGGGCAATCAATTATTTCCATCAAAATACCTAGACCGCTTCAAAAAAGACCACCTTTTTTTCATGGCTGAAGATTACGAGCTTTGTACTTATGAAAAACATCATAAACAAAAAATTCTTCTATTTTTATCATCAATGCGATCTCACGCAGATGTACTTAAAAAAGATAAATTTAAAATAGAATACTCAAAAATAGAGGATAAAGAATTTAAGGAAAGTTATTTTAAAAAACTTAAAAAATTAATTAGCACAAAAAAGATTAAGGAAATATCCAGTTTTGAGGTTGAGGATAAGTTTTTTGAAAAAAAAATTAATCAATTTGTTAATAAAGAAAAAATAAAATGGAATATTATCCAGACACCAATGTTTTTAAATTCAAGAGAGGATTTTAAAAAATATTTATCTAAATCCAAAAAACCATTTATGGCAACTTTCTACAAAGATGTCAGAAAAAAATCTGGAATATTAATAGGTGCTGATGGGAATCCTACAGGAGGTAAGTGGAGTTTTGATGAGGATAATAGAAATAAATTACCAAAAAATATTTCAATCCCAAAATTTCCAAAAATAAATGAAACTTCTCATACTAAAAAGCTAAAACCTATTGTTGAAAAGCTATTCAAGGATCATCCTGGCAGTACCAAAAATTTCTGGTTTGCTACAGAACACAATGATGTTTTGAAGCTTTTAAATTTTTTTATTAAAGAAAAATCAAATTTATTTGGTGATTACGAGGATGCAGTTGATCAAAAAGATAATATTTTGTTTCATAGTGCACTAAGTCCATATGTAAATTTAGGTCTTATAACTCCAGAATTTATAATTAAAAAAATTTTAGAATTCCATAAAAGTAAAAAAATAAGACTAAATTCTTTAGAGGGATACGTTCGTCAAATAATTGGTTGGAGAGAATTTATGAGAGGAATTTATCAAAGTTATTCTAGTGAAATGGAGACAGGAAATTTTTTCAAACAAAATCGTAAGATGAAAAAATCCTGGTATGACGGCACTACTGGATTACCACCATTGGATTATGCAATAAAGAACGCATTAAATCATGGATGGTCTCATCATATTGAAAGACTTATGATTTTATCAAACATAATGAACCTTTGTGAGATCAAACCCACTATTGTTTACAAGTGGTTTATGGAAATGTTTGTGGACTCCTCAGATTGGGTGATGGTTCCAAATGTTTATGGAATGGGATTGTTTAGTGATGGTGGAATATTTGCAACTAAACCATACATTTGTGGATCAAGTTATTTTATGAAGATGATGGATTTTAAGAGGGGTGATTGGTGTAATATAATGGATGGGCTTTATTGGAGATTTATAGATCGAAATAGAAAGTTTTTTTTAAAAAATCCAAGGCTTTCAATGATGGTGAGAATTTTCGATAAGATGAAAACTGATAGAAAAAAATTGATTTTGTCAGCTGCAGATAAATTCATTAAAGAAAATACAATTTAGTGAAAAAAGAAAATTTACCAATTAAAGTTTGTCCAATATGTCAAAGGCCATTTAAATGGAGAAAAAAATGGAGACTTAATTGGGAAAAAGTTAA
>JBNAKH010000021.1:0-19692 GCA_052047495.1 Candidatus Pelagibacter sp. | reverse complement strand
CTTTTATGGAAATGAATAAAAAAACAATCAAAGAATATTTTGATTTAATTCAGAACAAAATTAGCAAAAATGGACTCTTTTTGAATATAAACAGATATTTAAAATCAACTGTTGGAGAAGAAATAAAAATAGGTGAATATCCTTATGATAATTTTTGGAATGTAGAAATTTCAAAAAAAAGTTTTTTACAAGATCATATACATTTTTTTTTAGTTTCGAGACAAGATTATAAGGGAAATATTTATGACGAGTTATTAAAATTGAAGAATTTTGAAAATGAAAATAAAAATCCTATAATATTAAGAATAAGATTAATTAGATATTATTTAAAAAGATTATCTTGGTTAACTACTAAAATAATTTTAAGTACTTTAATTAGTAAAAAAATGTTAAAGAAAATAGCAAAAGTTCTCAATGGTATTAGTGAGAGTAGTTAATAATGTTTGTTTAAAATGCTAAAGTGGGGCGTTCTGTTGCAGGGTGCCCCTGACCCCATAGTTTTAATTACTCATAAAGTAATATACGATAGCAACTACAGCTAATATTTCTAATCCACCCATTAGTAACTCCTTTTTTAAAGGGGCGTTTTTTTTCGTCCCATATTTAATGATATATTTAATATCACACTTTTTCAAAAACTTCGTGCTTTTACTAATTTGAAATTTGTATCTTATTAACAATTTTCATTTGCTAAGGGGCGTTCTGTTGCCAGGTGCCCCGTACCCCGTTTACTTAATTAAAAAATTTAATTAAGCAGCAATTGCATAACTTTCGTTAGCATTTATAAATTTGCCCTTTACGGTGGAACAATTCCGAACGAAAGAATAGCCTTTAGTCACCCGTCGAATCTAGTTCACCCCCATAAGTTGTAAATGGTGGAGGTGGTGGGTACTGCCCCCACGTCCGCAATGGTTATTACGAAATTCGTTTATCGTCATAGTTGGAAAACCAACTTTATTAATATAAAAGGAATCGCAAGAGATTCAATAACAATCATGAAATTAACCAAAGAGCAATATGAAGAAATTAAGAATCAACAATCTCAAGTCAATAAAACAAAAAGAGTTGTAGTATCTGACTTGGAAAATATTCTTTATGAGGCAATACCAGCTTTAGATCATGGTTTTGTGAGAGTAGTTGATTATATGGGTGATGACACATCTATTGTTCAAGCTGCGAGAGTTTCTTATGGAAAAGGAACTAAACAGGTATCAACTGATGCTGGATTAATAAAATATTTGATGCGTCATTGGCATAGCACTCCATTTGAAATGTGTGAAATAAAATATCATATCAAATTGCCGATTTTCATAGCACGACAATGGATTAGGCACAGAACAGCTAATGTTAATGAGTATTCAGCAAGATACTCTATTTTGGATAAAGAATTTTATTTACCTACTTCTGAAAACTTAGCAGCTCAATCAACAAGTAATAGGCAAGGAAGAGGGGACGTTCTTGAAGGAACTCAAGCTAAAGAGGTTTTAGAACTTTTGAAAAATGACGCAGAAAGAACATATTCAAATTATGAAACTATGCTTAACGAAAGATATGATGGATCAACAATAGATGATAATAAAAAAGGTTTGGCAAGAGAACTCGCTAGAATGAATTTAACGTTAAATACTTACACGCAATGGTATTGGAAAACAGATCTTTTAAATTTAATGAATTTTTTAAGATTAAGAGCAGATCATCATGCTCAATATGAAATTAGAGTTTATGCTGACATCATGTTGGACACATTGAAGAGATGGGTACCAACAACTTATGAAGCTTTTATGGATTATAGAGTGGGTGGGACAGAAGTTTCCGCAAAAGGAAATGTTGTTATTCAAAAATTAATTAAAGGCGAAAATATCTCTTTAGAAAGTTCTGGCTTGTCAAAAAGGGAATGGAATGAATTAATGGAAGCTTTTAATCTTAAAGATAAGTTGATTTAATTTTGTTAGCAAAATTTATATAAATTTTTGAAATTTCATTATTTGGATCTTCTTCAACTATCGGTTTTCCATTATCACTTGTCTTTCCTATTTTAGAATTAATTGGTATTTCACCCAAAAATTCTTTTTTGAATTCTTCTGAAGTTTTACGAACTCCACCCTCACCAAAAATCTTATATTTTTTATTATCCTCTCCAATAAAGTAACTCATATTGTCTACGAGTCCTAAAATTTTTACTCCTAGTTTATCAAACATTTTAATTCCTCTTTTTACATCTAACAAAGCCACTTCTTGAGGTGTTGAAACTATTATTGCTCCATCCATTTTAATTTCTTGTGAGAAAGTTAATTGTGTATCTCCTGTGCCAGGAGGCATATCTACAATTATAAAGTCCAAATCTTTCCAATTTACTTTTTGGGTAAAAGTTCTAATAGCACTGGTCACCATTGGGCCTCTCCAAATCATTGGAGTTTGTTGATCAGTAAGAAACCCAATAGACATACATTGAATATCGTATTTTATTATAGGATCTAGTTTTTGGCCGTCACTTTTTGGTTTTTCATTTATCCCAAACATTTTTGGAATTGAAGGTCCATATATATCCGCATCTAGCAAACCAACTTTACAGCCTATATGCTTTAATGCTATTGCAAGGTTTGATGCAAAAGTTGACTTTCCAACCCCCCCTTTCGCACTTGAAATAGCGATAGTAAATTTTGTTCCATTAATTGGATTTTTTGTGAAAAGCTTTCTTCTCGTTTCACCACCTCTTGCGGCACTTAGTTCTAGCTTTTTATATGGCATTATTTGATCTTAGCTTGTTTTTGTGAAATTAGACACTATATAGATAACGTATGTCTGATGATTTTCAACAAAGAGGCGGTAGTCCTTGGGGGTCACCCCCAGGTGGAGGTGGTAGCGGTAATGGCTCTGGAAGAGGTCCAAGACCACCTGATGTAGATAAAATCATAAAAGAGTTTCAAGAAAAAATAAAAAAATTTTTACCAGGCGGAAGTTCATCTGGGGGAAAACAAGCTATTTTAGTTTTAATTATTTTAGGTTTTGTTTGGCTTGCAAGTGGGCTTTATAGGGTACTTCCTGATGAACAAGGTGTAGTTTTAAGATTCGGAAAATTTGTTAAAACAACTCAACCAGGTTTAAATTATCATATTCCTTTCCCAGTAGAGACTGTTTTAACGCCAAAAGTAACCAAAGTTAACAGGATCGATATTGGTTTTAGGTCGGAGAGAGATAGTGGTTTCTCATCTGCAGCAGGGGGTGTAGCAGATGTTCCTCAAGAAAGTTTAATGCTTACTGGTGATGAAAATATTGTAAACATAGATTTTTCTGTTTTTTGGGTAATTAAAGATGCCGGTAATTTTTTATTTAAAATTCAAGATCCTGAAGGGACTGTTAAAGCTGCAGCAGAAACGGCTATGAGAGAAGTAATTGCAAGATCTGATATTCAGCCAATTTTGACTGAAGGAAGATCTTTAATTGAGACAGATACACAAGAAATAATCCAAAAAATCCTAGATGAATACACATCAGGAATTCAAATTACACAAGTTCAAACTCAAAAAGCCGACCCGCCTGATCAAGTAATTGATGCATTTCGTGACGTACAAGCTGCTAGAGCGGACATGGAAAGATCAAAAAATGAAGCTGAGGCATACGCTAATGATGTAATCCCAAGAGCAAGAGGGGAAGCTGCAAAAATTTTACAAGCTGCCGAAGCTTATAAAAAAGAAGTAGTAGCTAAAGCGGAAGGTGAAGCAAGTAGGTTCCTAGCTATTTACAATGAATACAAAAAAGCAAAATCTGTTACCCAAGAAAGAATGTATTTAGAAACGATGGAAAAAGTTTTGGCCGATATTGATAAAGTAATAATCGAGAAAAATGCAGGTTCAGGAGTTGTTCCATATTTACCATTACCAGAATTAAAAAAGAAAGTGACTAATTAAAATGAAAGCAGGAAAAATTATAGCAGGATTAGCTGTTTTACTCGCTGCAACATTATTCTTTTCAATATTTATTGTTAAAGAAGTCAATCAAGCAATAGTACTTCAATTTGGAGATCCAAAAAGAATAATTTTAAAACCTGGTTTGAACTTTAAATTACCATTTATCCAAAACGTCGTATTTTTAGATAAGCGAATTTTAAATTTAGATACACCACCTGAAGAGGTGATTGCATCGGATCAAAAAAGATTAATTGTTGATGCTTTTGCAAGATTTCAAATTGTGGATCCTCTAAAGTTTTATATCTCAGTTGGAAATGAAAGAGTTGCAAGATCTAGATTGGCAACCATTATTAACTCAAGAATTAGGAACGTATTAGGTCAGCAAGAGCTACAAACACTTTTATCAGAGGATAGAACGAAACAAATGGCTTTAATTCAAGAAGGTGTAAACAATGAAGCACAAAACTTTGGTATTGAAATTGTAGATGTAAGAATTAAACGTGCTGATCTTCCTCAAGCAAATAGTGACGCAATCTTTAGAAGAATGCAAACAGAGAGGGAGAGAGAGGCAAAAGAGTTTAGAGCAAAAGGTGCTGAAATGGCGGTCACGATAACATCGACTGCTGATAAAGAAGTAACAGTTATTTTAGCAGATGCACAAAAAAAATCTGAGATCATGAAAGGAGAAGGTGATGGAAAAAGAAATAATATTTTCGCTAACGCCTTTGGCCAAGATCCAGAATTCTTTGCTTTTTACAGAGCTATGCAGGCTTACGAAAAAGCTTTAATTGGTGGAGAGACTTCATTAATATTATCTCCTGATAGTGAGTTCTTTAAATTTTTTGGAAATATAAAACCAAATTCACAATAAACTATTCATGAAAGAATTGATCATTGCCTTTGGTCTATTCTTGTTTATTGAGGGAATTTTATATGCCATATTTCCAGCAAAAATGAAAAGTATGTTAAAAAAATTAGAACTAATAAAGGATAGTCAGTTAAGATCAGGTGGATTAATTTTTGCAGTTATAGGTTTTATAATTATTTATTATATGAAGAACTAAAATGATTAGAATAAATACATTATTTATAGCGATTATTTTCATTATAGGTCCTCAATTAAAATCGTTTGCTCAAAATCATCCTAGTTCTTTTGCTGATTTAGCAGAGAAGTTAATGCCATCTGTGGTTAATATTTCAACAAGGACAATGGTCAAAACACAAACCAATCCTTTCCCTTTTCAATTTCCACCAGGTTCGCCATTTGAGGATATGTTTAAAGAATTTGGAACACCACAAGAAAGACCATCAGCAGCTTTAGGTTCAGGATTTATTATAGATGAAAAAGGGATTGTTGTTACAAACAACCACGTCATTCAAGATGCAGATGACATTATAATAAGAGTAGGCGACAAAGAAATAAAAGCTAAAGTTTTGGGTGCTGATCCATTATCAGATATCGCAGTACTTCAACTAGAGACAAGTGAAAAATTCATACCCGTTAAATTCGGTGACTCTGATAAAGCCAGAATTGGTGACTGGGTAATAGCAATTGGTAATCCCTTTGGTCTTGGAGGTACAGTAACTTCAGGAATTATTTCTGCAAGAAATAGATCAATAGGATTATCTAGGTACGAAGACTATATTCAGACTGATGCATCGATCAACCAAGGAAACTCTGGTGGACCTTTATTTGATATGAACGGAGATGTGATTGGTATTAATACAGCTATCCTTGGAAGAAATGGATCAATTGGAATTGGTTTTTCAATTCCTTCAAATAGTGCAAAGATAGTTATTGATCAGTTAATAGAGTTTGGAGAAACAAAACGTGGTTGGTTAGGTGTAAGAATTCAAGATGTTACAAAAGAAATAGCTGAAGTTGAAAAATTAGATAAACCTCGTGGGGCATTAGTTGCAAGTGTTGCAGAGAAAAGTCCCTCCGCTAGAGCAGGAATAATAGCCGGTGATATTATTTTAGAGTTTAATGGAGAAAAAATTAATCAGATGAAAGAACTTCCTATGATTGTAGCAAGAACTGAAGTTGGAAAGAAAGTGGCAGTTAAAATCTGGAGAGATAAAAAAGAAATTGTTAAAATTGTTACACTTGGAAGATTAGAAACTTCAGAAGATTTTAAAGTTTCAGAAAAATCAGAAAGCCTGAAGGAAACAGAAATAAAAAATTTAAAAATAACTGTGAGACAGATTAACAAAGAGGATATAAAATCAAGAAACTTACCTAATCAAACATCTGGATTAGTTGTTACTAAGATAGAAAATGATAGTCCTTTATTAAGTTCTGTTGAAGTTAATAGTATAATTTTAGAAGCCCAAAAGAAAAAAATAAGAAATGTAAATGATTTAAACCAAATAGTGAAACAAGTTTTAAATAGTAATCAAAAAACTATTTTATTAGTTATCTACAATAGCCAAAATCAAAGACGATATATTGGTGTCAAATTAGATTAATTGATGGATTTGAAATCCAAAATTATTTTAATTTATGGTCCAACCGCATCAGGAAAGTCAAATTTTGCAATTAAACTTGCTAAAAAGATTAAGGGAGAAATTGTTAATGCTGATAGTATGCAAGTATATAAAGAATTGAAAATTTTGTCTGCGAGACCTCTTCCAAAAAATTACAAGAATGTTAAGCATCATTTATATGGATTTCAAAGTGTAAAAAAAAACTTTTCCTCAGGAGATTGGTTAAAATTAGTTAATAAAAAGATTCTAGATATAAAAAAAAGAAATAAGACACCTATTCTTGTGGGTGGTACCGGATTGTACTTTAAAGCAATAACAGAGGGGTTAGTAAATATTCCAAATATTCCAATTCGTTTTAGATCAAAAATAAGGTTGTTACATAAACAAATTGGAGCAAAAAAATTTTTTTCAGAATTAGTAAAATTAGACCCTATATCAAAAAATTTTATCAAATCAACAGACACTCAAAGGGTTATCCGAGCCTATGAGGTCAAATCATTCACAAAAAGATCAATTTTTAATTGGTTCAAAAGTACACGATCAGATTATGAAAATGACGATTTTT
The DNA here is from genome assembly GCA_052047495.1 of Candidatus Pelagibacter sp. Taxonomy (GTDB): domain Bacteria; phylum Pseudomonadota; class Alphaproteobacteria; order Pelagibacterales; family Pelagibacteraceae; genus Pelagibacter. The sequence goes on along the minus strand of JBNAKH010000021.1, from coordinate 12,732 downwards.
TTAAGATTTATATTGATCATCCAAGAGTTGAGTTGATTAAGAGAATTAGTGATCGCACAGAAGACATGATTGAAAATGGAGCAATTTCAGAGGTAAAAAAATTTATAAGATTAAAAGTTCCAAGAACTAAAACTGCCTCAAAGGCAATTGGAATTACAGAAATTAGAGAATATATTGAGAAAAAAATTGAGATATCAGAGGTAATTGAGAAAATATCAATAAAGACTAGGCAATATGCAAAGAGACAATCTACTTGGGGCAGAGGTAATATGATGGATTGGAACAAAATAAAGTCAGAGGACCTAAATAAATTTTTAAAAAAAATTTAGATATCACGTACTAATTCTTGACCAATAAGCACAACTTCAGCTAGATTGCATGAATGTCTAAATTATATACAGGTGCTGAAATTGTATTCAAATGTCTAGAAGATAAAGATGTTGAATTTATTTTTGGTTATCCAGGCGGTGCAGTATTACCGATTTATGATGAGTTAAAAAATCATAATACCATCAAACATATTTTAGTTAGACATGAACAAGGTGCAGGTCATGCTGCAGAAGGTTATGCGAGATCATCTGGCAAACCAGGTGTTGTGCTCGTAACTTCTGGACCTGGTGCAACCAATGTTGTTACTGCGTTGACAGATGCATATATGGATTCTGTTCCACTAGTTTGTATATCAGGTCAAGTGCCAACACATCTAATTGGCACTGATGCATTTCAGGAATGTGATACAACTGGAATTACGAGACCCTGCACTAAACATAATTGGTTAGTTAAAGATATCAAAGATTTATCAAAAACTATTCATGAGGCTTTTAGAGTTGCAACGACAGGAAGACCGGGGCCGGTATTAGTTGACATACCCAAAGATATTCAGTTTGCTAAAATGAGTTACTCAAAACCTAAAGTTGAAAAAAAACTTAATGGAAAATCGTTTAATCATTTTTCACAAAAGGACATTGATACTTTGATTGGTTTAATGAATAAATCAAAAAAACCTATCATTTATTCTGGTGGTGGAGTTATAAATTCTGGACCAGAGGCGAGCAATGTTTTAAGAGAACTTGTAGAGCTTACAGGTTTTCCAATCACTTCAACGCTGCAAGGTTTAGGTGCTTATCCAGGTGATGATAATCAATTTTTAGGCATGCTTGGTATGCACGGAACTTATGAAGCCAATAACGCGATGCATGATTGTGATTTATTAATCAATATTGGTGCAAGATTTGATGATAGAATAACTGGTAAAATTGATGAGTTCTCTCCAAAATCCAAAAAAGTTCACATCGATATTGATCCTTCATCAATAAATAAAATCATTAAAGTTGATCTAGCATTAGTTGGTGATGTTAAAGAGGTTTTAAAAGGAATTACCAAAACTCTAAAGAAAAAAAACTTAGATTTGAAAAAATCTAATAAGCAACAAATTGCTAAATGGTGGGAACAAATACAAAAATGGCGAACCAAAAATTCTCTTCATTTTCAAAATAGTGATGAAACCATAAAACCTCAACATGCAGTCCAAAGATTATATGAACTTACCAAGCATAAAGATACTTATGTTACGACTGAAGTAGGTCAACATCAAATGTGGGCAGCTCAACATTATAAGTTTAATAAACCAAATCGATGGATGACCTCTGGAGGACTTGGTACAATGGGATATGGACTGCCTGCCGCTGTGGGTGTCCAAATAGCTCATCCAAAAAAATTAGTAATTGATATTGCAGGTGAAGCTTCAGTTTTAATGACAATGCAAGAGATGTCTACAGCAGTTCAATATAATCTACCCATTAAGATTTTTATTTTGAATAATCAATACATGGGAATGGTACGGCAATGGCAAGAATTGTTACATGAGAAAAACTATTCTGAAAGTTATACAGAGGCTTTACCTGATTTTATAAAAATGGCAGAGGCTTATGGTTGCAAGGGTATAATGGCTGAAAAACCAGATGAATTGGATGAAAAAATTAGAGAAATGGTTGAGTTTGATGGACCTGTAATTTTTGATTGTCGAGTAGATCCAAATGAAAATTGTTTTCCAATGATCCCCTCAGGAAAACCTCATAACCAGATGATATTAGGACCAAGTGAAAAAGAGGAAAATAAGATTACTGGCAAAGGTAAAGCTTTGGTTTAAGTATGGCAAATCCAAAATCTGCATATAGTGTTTCTTCGAAAAAAGAAAAATCAGATACACACATCATTGTTGTTTGGGTGGATAATGAGTCTGGAGTTTTAGCAAGGGTTGTAGGATTGTTTTCTGGTCGAGGCTATAATATCGAGTCACTTGCAGTTGCTGAAGTGGATGCAAAAAAAAGTATATCAAGAATTACAATAGTCACAACTGGGACACCCCAAGTAATTGATCAAATTAAATTGCAATTAAAAAAACTTGTTCCAGTCCATAAAGTGGCAGATTTTAAAAGGAATGATAAGGGTGTAATATTTAAGGAAATGGCATTATTTAAAGTTGTTGGCAGCTCTGTAAAAATCAAAAAAGCTATTAATGCTTGTAAAAAGTATGATGCTGTAATATTGGATAAAACGAAAAAATCAAATGTTATTCAAATTACTGCATTAAGAAGAGAAATAGACAAGATGGCAAAAAATTTAAGAAAATTTGGTTTAGTAAGTGTTTCTAGAACGGGAGCTGTTGCTATGACAAGGGGTGATAAAGTTTTTAATTAATTATTGAGGAGAAAATTATGAAAATGTTTTATGAAAAAGACACAGATGTAAATTTAATCAAAGATAAAAAAATCGCAATATTTGGTTATGGTAGTCAAGGACATGCACACGCTTTAAATTTAAAAGATAGCGGTGTTAAGGAAGTTGTAGTTGCATTGAGAGAGGGCTCTTCAAGCATACTTAAAGCAGAATCAAAAGGATTGAAAGTTATGAATTTATCTGATGCAGCTGAGTGGGCAGATGTTGTAATGATTTTAACACCAGATGAATTACAAGCCTCAATTTATAAAAACCATATAGAGCAAAGAGTTAAAGAGGGAAAGTCAATTGCTTTTGCTCACGGATTAAATGTTCATTACGATTTAATAAAAGCTAGAAAAGATTTAGATGTTTTTATGGTCGCTCCTAAAGGACCAGGTCATTTAGTAAGAAGTGAATATGAAAAAGGTGGGGGAGTGCCATGTTTATTCGCAGTACATCAAAACGGCTCTGGTAAAGCAAGAGATCTTGCTATGTCTTATGCATCGGCAGTAGGCGGCGGTAGATCAGGCATTATTGAAACGACATTTAAAGATGAGGTCGAAACAGATTTATTTGGTGAACAGACTGTTCTTTGTGGTGGTTTAGTTGAACTAATAAAGAATGGTTATGAGACTTTGGTAGAAGCTGGATATGAACCTGAGATGGCATATTTTGAGACTGTTCATGAAGTAAAACTCATTGTTGATCTTATTTATGAAGGTGGAATAGCGAATATGAATTACTCTATTTCAAACACTGCAGAATATGGTGAATATCAATCTGGACCTAGAGTAGTAAACAAAGAGGAAACTAAAAAAAGGATGAAAGAAGTTTTGGCTGATATTCAATCTGGTAAATTTACTAAACAATGGATGGATGAGTGTAAAAGTGGTCAAAAAAACTTTCTTGCAACACGGGCAAAATTAGCCGAACATCCAGTTGAAAAGGTTGGGGCTAATTTGAGAGCCATGATGCCATGGATTGGCAAGAAGAAATTAGTTGATAGTGATAAGAAGTAAATTTTAGTTCCAAATTGGGACAAATTCAGTATTTTACTTTTGCAATCTAAACGAGAGGTTGTATATTTCAAAAACAAAAATTTTTGATATGGCTGATAAAGATAAAGTATTTATTTTCGATACAACGATGAGAGATGGTGAGCAATCACCTGGAGCTTCAATGAGTGTTGAAGAAAAAATTCAAATCTCAAGAGTTTTTGATGAAATGGGTATCGACATTATAGAAGCAGGTTTTCCAATTTCATCTCCTGGTGATTTTGAGGCTGTAAGTGCAATAAGCAAAAGTGTTAAAAATTCGATCCCTTGTGGTTTAGCAAGAGCAACTAAAAAAGACATTGATGCTTGTCACGAGTCTTTGAAATTTGCAAAAAGATTTAGAATTCATACTTTTATTTCAACAAGCCCGGTTCATATGAAGCATAAATTGAACATGACTAATGATCAAGTTTTAGGAGCTATTAAAGAGAGCGTTACTTATGCAAAAAAATTCACTGATGATGTTGAATGGTCATGTGAAGATGGGACAAGAACAGATTTGGATTTTATGTACAAAACAATTGAGCTTGCAATTAAATGTGGTGCAACAACTATAAATATTCCTGATACAGTTGGATACTCAATTCCAGAAGAATTTGCCAAAACTATTAAACTAATTAAAAATAATGTTCCGAATATTGATAAAGCAATTATCTCAGCTCATTGTCATAATGATTTAGGTTTAGCAGTTGCAAATGCATTGTCAGGATTGTCAGCTGGAGTAAGACAAATTGAATGCACAATTAATGGAATCGGTGAAAGAGCAGGTAATGCAGCCTTAGAGGAAATAGTCATGGCGATTAAAACACGAGATGATTTATTACCTTATGAGACAGGTATAAAAACGGAATTAATTAGTAAAGCTTCAAAAATTGTTTCAAATGCTACAGGATTTCCGGTCCAATTTAATAAGGCGATCGTTGGAAAAAATGCTTTCGCACACGAATCAGGCATCCACCAGGATGGAATGCTTAAAAATAGAGAAACATATGAAATCATGACACCAGAAAGTGTTGGAGTTAAAAAAACATCATTAGTTATGGGAAAACATTCTGGAAGACATGCTTTTAAAGATAAATTAAGTGATTTAGGTTATGCCGACGTAACAGATGATGTCGTTCAAGCGGCATTTGGAAAGTTTAAAATTTTAGCTGATAAAAAAAAGCATATTTACGATGAAGATATAGTCGCGCTGGTTGATGATAGCTTGATTATTGACAATAAAATTAATGCAATAAATTTAAAGTCTTTAAAAGTTTTTGCTGGCACAGGTGAACCACAAAGAGCTGAAATGACATTAGATGTTTTTGGCGATATAAAACATACTACACAAACAGGTGATGGTCCTGTTGATGCAATATTTAAATGTATTAAGGAGCTTTATCCACATGACGTTAAGTTGTCTTTGTATCAAGTTCACGCAGTTACTGAAGGAACAGATGCACAGGCTACGGTCAGTGTAAAAATTGAGGAGAATGACAGAACTACTGTTGGACAATCAGCTGATACAGATACTTTAGTAGCATCAGCTAATGCTTACCTTAATGCATTAAATAAAATGTTAATTAAAAGAGAAAAGAAATCTCTTTATAAAAATATAGAACCAAAAAAAGTTAAAGGAGTGTTTTAATGGGCTTATTTGATAGAATGAAGAAAATCTGGAGTCAGGATATGGCAATTGACTTAGGAACAGCAAATACTTTAGTAGTTGTTAAAGGACAAGGAGTTGTTTTAAATGAACCTTCTGTTGTTGCAATTGTTGATCAATCAGGAAAAAAACAAGTCTTAGCGGTTGGAGATGAAGCTAAAACAATGCTAGGAAGAACTCCCGGGAATATTCAAGCTATAAGACCCTTGAGAGATGGTGTAATTGCCGATTTTATCGTTACTGAGGAGATGATAAAACACTTCATTAAAAAAGTTCACAAAGGAAGTACTTTTGCTAATCCAAGAATTTTAATTTGTGTTCCAACGGGCTCAACTCCTGTAGAGAGAAAAGCTATTCAAGATAGTGCTTTAGCAGCAGGTGCCAGAAGGGTTCAATTGATTGAGGAACCAATTGCAGCCGCTATTGGTGCTAATCTTCCAATATCTGAAGCAACTGGTTCAATGGTAGTTGATATTGGTGGTGGTACAACTGAAATTGCAGTCATGTCCTTAGGAGGTTTAGTTTATTCTAAATCTTTAAGAGTAGCAGGAGATGCAATGGATGGTGCAATGGTTAACTATATGAGAAAAGAATATAATTTAATGATTGGTGATAGTACTGCTGAAAAAATTAAAAAAGAAATAGGTACTGCTATTCCTACAAATAATAATACTTATGCAGTTAAAGGACGAGATCTAAGATCTGGAACTCCAAAAGAAGTTAATATTACGGAGGAAGATACAGCAGAAGCATTGAATATTATTTTAAAAGAGATGGTTAATGGAATTAAGGATGCATTAGAAAGCACTCCTCCAGAATTATCTGCCGACTTAGTTGATATGGGACTTACTTTAACTGGTGGTGGAGCTTTATTAAAAAATATAGACAGAAGGTTTTCTAAGGAAACAGGTTTGCCAGTTCACATTGCTGATGATCCATTATCTTGTGTAGCAGTTGGTACTGGAAAAGCTCTTGATCAAGAACAAACATTCTCGACTATGTTGACTGAATATTAAGAGTAATGGCCTCTAGCAGAGATGATTTTATAATAGCAATTCGTTCTGCTTTTTTAAAAAAAAGCACTCAGCAAAAATTTTCTCTACTTACTTTAGTATTTATTTCTATATTTATTATCCTTTTATCAAGCCTAGACTTTAAAGCAGTAAGATATCTGAAAGCTGGATTAAGTGAGGTGGTTTATCGATCGTCTTTTATTGTCTCTATACCTGAAAACTTTGTCAGAGATTCATTTATTAATATAATTGAATACACGACATTTTTTAATAGATATCAAAATAACAGAAATGAATTGGATAAACTTAAATCTAATTTTGTTTCTAATGAAATCATTCAATACGAAAATCAAGAGTTGAAGGTGTTAATTGATGATTATATTTCAAGCTCAAATAAAATTTTAGCAAAAATAATTGTTGATCATGATAGTCCTTTTCTAAAGAGCATAATCATAAATAAAGGAAGTAAAGACGATATAAAAATTGGTACAAATATTTATGATCAATCTTATTTAGTTGGTCGGGTAATTGAGGTGAATTATAAAACATCAAGGGTATTATTGTTATCAGATTTAAATTCTAATGTTCCAGTAACAATTGCCCCTCAAAATATCCAAGCAATTGTCACTGGGAGTGGAGACAATTTCGGACAAATTAAATATATTAAAGCTGGTTTATCAGAGGAGTTAGTTGATGAAAGTATAATTTATACTTCAGGTACTGGAGCGATATTTAAAAGTGGAGTGCCTATAGGCAAGTTAAGATCTGATAAAATTGGTTCTTCAAATAGATATATTGTTGAATTCTACAGCGATTTCACACAATTAAAATATGTTTTTGCAGAAACAATTACTCAAATTGAAATCCCTCAAGTTGAGCCAGAAACAGTTCCAATTGAAGATAAAAGCGAAGAACTTGAAGAGACAAAATTAAAGATTTTGGAAGATGAGCTTAAAATTATTGAGGAAACTAATTCAAAATTTATAGAAGAAAATGAAAATTTAATTAGTAAAATTAACGATTTAAACAATCAAATTTCAGTTTTAAATAATGAAATTTTTTTACAAAAGCAAAAAATCAATCAATTTAATATTGATACTCAAGAATTAGAATTTTTAAAGTTAAACTTAGAGCATGGGCATAAATGTAGAAAATCTTTTTTTAATGCCGAAGGTTTTAATGTTGGAACTGAAGAGTACAAGACTTGTGTCTTAAATGGAGGTAGAACAGGTGGCTAATTTAAAAACAAAGGGAACATTTTCTAAATTATATACCTGGCTACCAATAATTTTTTTATTTGTTTCAGTGCTAAATGAATTTGATTTTAATTACTTAAAACTCGAGTATTTTTCGTTCAATTTTCCATTTATTTTAATCTTTTTCTTTACCTTAAAAGATTTTAAACATTTTGATTATCTTTTTGTTTTTTTTGCCGGTTTACTCAACGATACTGTTGTAGGTTTACCCTTGGGAATAAGCAGTTTGTCTTATACTTTAATTTGTATTGCTACAGCGTATATAAGAAATATCACAATTAGACCAAGCCCTATTAAAGATTGGTTTTATTTTTTATTTATTATAAGTTTGATTAATTCCTTAAATTATTCAGTTTTAACTTTATTTTTTTCTTACGATTTAATTTTAACAAGTTACATAGTCAATACGACTTGTACCTTTTTGCTTTATATAATTTTCTTATCATTATTTAAATATTATATGAAAGGAATTAATGATTAACTCTTCAAGTGACAATGTAAAAAAACTTAATTCCATTAATAGAAGAATGTTCATTACAGGTTCATTAAAATTTTTTATAATGATAGGAGTTGTAAGCAGATTATTTTTTTTACAAGTAAAAGAGAACAAAAAGTATTTAACTCTCTCGGATAAAAATAGAATTAGAGAATGGAAACTAGCCCCTGTAAGAGGTGAATTTCATGATTATTTTGGTAACGTCATTGCAGGAAATTTTGAGGCTTATCAACTCCACGTGATACCAGAACAAGTTGAAGATTTTAGATATGTTATTTATCGTTTGAAAGATTTACTCGAATTATCAGATAATGAATTTAAAAAAGTATTAAAAAAGAAAAACGAAATAAAGCCTTGGGAAACTTTAATTGTTTCTGACAATTTAAGTTGGCAAAAATTTTCAAAGATTAACAATCATTTATATGATTTAAATGGTGTAAAACCTGTTATATCAATTTCTAGAAACTATCCTTTCAAAGAAAATTTCACACACCTAATAGGTTACGTTAGTCAAGCTAATCAAGATGATATTGAATCTACTCAAGCCATAAAAAAGAATTTTGTGCCAGGTTTAAAAGTTGGAAAAGTTGGCTTAGAAAAAACATTTGAAGAAAAATTGATAGGTACCAATGATATTGAGAGATATGAAGTAAATGCTTATGGCAGAAGAATCAGTCAATTAGAATTCCAAAAAGGTGAAAAAGGTAAAACTTTAAGATTAACTATTGATACTGAGGTACAAAAGTTAGCCAATGAATTATTAAAAGATAAAGCAGGTTCAATCTGTGTAATGGATATTTATACAGGTGCAGTAATTGCAATGCATTCTTCACCATCATTTGATCCTAACTTATTTGTGTTTGGCATTAGTCAAGATGATTGGCAATTAATTCGAAATGATCCAATGAAACCGTTAGTTAATAAAACTTTACAGGGAAATTATTCTCCAGGTTCAACGATTAAACCGATTGTTGCTCTATCTGCTTTGGAGAATGGAATAGTTAACACAAGTTTTACGGTTAGATGTACTGGTAAAACAGAAATGTATGGCCAAACTTATCATTGCTGGAAGAAAAAGGGTCATGGCTATGTAAGCTTAAGAAATGCAATGAAACAATCTTGTGATACTTATTTTTATGAGGTTGCTCGTAAACTTGGGGTTGATAAATTAAGCGAGACTGCAAAAAAATTTGGTTTGGGAGAAAAAGTTTTTGGTAATTTATTTGATATTGAAAAAAAAGGATTAATTCCAAATACCCAATGGAAAAAAAATGCACTAGGGAAAGGATGGCTATTAGGTGAAACAATCATTACAGGAATAGGTCAAGGCTACATTCAAACCACACCTATTCAATTATGTTTAATGACCGCCCAAATTGCAAATGGCGGGTATAAAATTTATCCTCATATTGTTGTAGATGATAAAGCTAAAGATCACCCTATAGATAAATTTACGCCGCTTTATAAAAATTCAAAAAATATTAAAATTGTTCAAGATGCTATTTTTGGCTCAACCAATGAAGTTATGGGCACATCTTATCGTTCAAGAATTGATAATCCAAAATATCAGTTTGCTGGTAAAACTGGTACAGCGCAAGTCAAAAAAATTACTGAGGAAGAAAGAGAATTGGAACTTAAAACATTCCAGATTCCATACGAGCAAAGAGATCATGCTTTATATGTAGCCTTTGGGCCATATAAAAATCCTAGGTATGCATTAAGTGTCATTGTAGAACATGGAGGAAATGGAAGTACAACCGCAGCCCCCATGGCAACAAAATTATTTAAATTGATCATTGACCGACACAAGATCAGAGAATCATTGAGAAATAAAAAGTATTTGGAGATATAGATGTATCAACATACAAGATTAACAACAAACAGACTTGGTTTTTTTCAAAAATTTAGAAACTTTGATTATATACTTTTAGTTTGTATATTGTTACTTGGCTTTATTAGTTTAGCAACAATGTATTCTACTGATGGTGGTGAGGTTAAATTTCATACCAAAAGTCATTTTACAAAATTAGCAGTATTTACTTTAATGATGCTAGTAATGTCATTTATCAATATCAAGTATTGGTTCTCAATAGGTTATTTAGCTTATGTAGCGGTAGTCGGTTTGTTAGTAGGGACCTATTTATTTGGAATAACCTCATCTGGCTCTCAAAGATGGATTAATTTATATTTCATAAATTTACAACCATCTGAATTGATGAAAATATTTATTATTGTTTGTTTGGCTAAATTTTTTCATCGAATGAAGTTAGAAAATGTAAATTCAATTTATACAATTTTAACTTCTTTAATAATAATACTGTTACCAATGGGGTTAGTGATTGTACAACCAGACCTTGGAACTGCAGTTCTTATTGCAATCAGTGGAATAGCAGTATTATGGTTTGCGGGCATTAATTACAAATATTTTATTTATACTATTCTTGGATTTATAATCTCTTTACCATTCGTCATAGCTTTCTTGAAACCCTATCAGAAATTAAGAGTGTTAACATTTCTAAATCCTGATAAGGATCCTCTAGGCGCTGGTTATCAAATTATTCAATCAAAAATAGCTGTCGGATCTGGTGGTATATTTGGTAAAGGTTTTTTAAAAGGCACTCAAAGTTATCTTGAGTTTTTACCTGAAAAACATACTGATTTTATTTTCACACTTTTCTCAGAGGAATTTGGTTTTGTGGGTTCTGCAATTCTTTTAGTAATTTATGCAATTATTATTTATAGAATTGTTGCAATTGGAGCTAGTTCTAGAAGTTATTTTGCAAAGATTTTTTGTTATAGTTTTGGTGCAGCTATTTTTGTATTTATTACTATAAATATGAGTATGGTTTTAGGTTTACTACCTATAGTAGGTTCTCCTTTACCAATTATGTCTTATGGTGGTTCTTCTATGCTGGCAACCATGATTGGTTTTGGAATTGTCATGAGTGCTAGAGTTCACAATCAACAATTGATTGCCTAAGTATAATTTGTCGCTTAACTTATTTGACAGATAGATTGTATATTTTTTTATGAGTAAAAATTTACATGTGGGGATTGTTGGCTCAGGAATTCAAGGAGTCTCCAATGCTTTATTTCTTCAAAAAAAAGGTTTTAAGGTAACTATATTTGACAGAGATAACCCTGGCAGTCCAGCAGCTTCATATGGAAATGCTGGCCATTTTTCACCGTATGCTTCATTGTCATTGAATAGAACGGATGTACTTGCTGATGTACCGGCGATGTTATTAAGTTCAACAGGGCCACTTGCTTTGAAATGGAATTATGTGCCAAAAATGCTTCCTTGGTTTTTCAAGTTTATTTTGAATACAACAAAAAATAAAATGATGCATACCGCAAGAAATATGCATCAAATTTTAGATTTAGCCTTACCTGCATACGATGAACTTTTTGATGAAATTAATTTAGATGGTCTCGTTGAAAATAAAGGAATTCTCTACATTTGGAATGATAAAGACTTAAAGAGTAGAGAGTTAGAAATTAAAGTAAGAGATGAACTTGGGGTAAAACAACAACTGGTCAATAAGTCTGAAATTCACGATCTAGAACCTAATATAAAACCTTTCTATCATGCAGGAGTTTATTATCCATATGCGAGACATGCCCGAAACCCTAAAAAAATCTTACTTAAATTATTTGAATTATTTTTAAAAAAAGGTGGAAAGTTTGAAAAGAAAAAAATAAATAATATTGAGTTTGATACAGAAAACCCAGTTTTTGTTACTGATGGTGAAAGATTTACTTTTGATAAAATTGTAATTGCTTGTGGAGCTTTCTCAAAAAAATTAACAGATAACTTAGGTGAACGAATTCCTCTTGATACTGAAAGAGGTTACCATGTTCATTTCAAGGATTGTGATCATCTTTTAAGTAGACCGGTTATTTTTTCTAATAGAGGATTTGGTATTACTCCTATGGAACAAGGATTAAGAGTTGTTGGCACTGTTGAGTTTGGTGGATTAGATAATCCCCTCTCAAAATCTAGAATAAAAAATTTAATTACTAATGCTAAATATATGTTAGGCGATCTTCCAGAACATGAAGATGAATGGTTAGGTTTTAGACCTACACTACCTGATTTTTTACCAGTGATGGGTCCTTCTAAGAATTATAAAAATGTATTTTATTGTTTTGGGCATCATCATTTAGGATGGACATTAGGTCCGATTTCTGGAAAGATTGTTTCTGGAATGATAGCTAAAGAAAATACTAATCTAAATTTAGATCCTTATAGCTCAGTAAGATTTAGTTAATCAAATGCAAAATACTAAGGCATACATAATGCTAGTATGTGCAACATTATTTTGGGCAGGAAACTTTACATTAGCAAAGCTTGCTTATTTAGAAAATATACCTCCCAACTCACTTGCATTTTTTAGGTGGTGCCTAGTATGGATAATATTACTTCCCTTCACCTATAAAGAGATATTAAAATTAAAAAATCAAATTAAAGGAAATTTATCATTATTTCTTATTCTAGGTTCTACCAGTGTATGTATATTTACTTCTTTTACTTATAACGCTT
>JBNAKH010000020.1:0-7920 GCA_052047495.1 Candidatus Pelagibacter sp. | reverse complement strand
TCTAAACTTGTCAATTCTAGTATAAGAAAATTTGCAGATGGTGAAATTTACATTGAAATAAATGAAAATATAAGAGGGAATAGCATTTTTATAATTCAGTCTATTTCTTCACCAGCTAATGACAATTTAATGGAATTATTATTATGTATTGATGCTTTAAAAAGGTCATCAGCAAAAAATATAACTGCTGTAATTCCTTATTTTGGTTATGCGAGACAAGATAGAAAAGTTGTACCAAGAACATCAATATCAGCAAAGCTTGTTTCAAATTTAATAACTCAAGCTGGTGCAGATAGAGTTGTGACAGTTGATCTCCACGCAGGTCAAATTCAAGGTTTTTTCGATATTCCTGTCGACAACCTTTTTGCGACTCCAATCTTTGCACGACACATTAAAAAAAAGATTAAAAGTAAAAATATAATCTGTGTTGCCCCAGATGTTGGTGGCACAGAAAGAGCAAGAGCACTTGGTAAAATTTTAAACATTGGTTTAGCTATTGTTGATAAAAGAAGACCAAAACCAGGTCAATCACAAGTAATGAATATTATTGGAGATGTAAAAGGTAAAACATGTATCTTGGTTGATGATATAATTGACTCTGGTGGTACTATCGTAAATGCCGCCAAGGCATTAAAACAAAGAGGTGCAAAAGAGGTTTATGTTTATATTACTCATGGAGTATTGAGTGGAGACGCGGTTAAAAAAATTAAAAATTCGGTTATCAAAAATTTAGTTATTACAGACACGATAGATAACAGCGAAAAAACAAAAAATGTTAAAAACATAGAAGTTTTACCAATTTCTGCCCTTATGGGAGAAGCTATAAAAAGAATTTCTAATTCAACATCAGTTTCAGATTTATTCAAATAATTACCTTGATTATTTATGAACATGGGTTAAAAACCTCTGTTTTATGAATTCTTTAGAGGCAAAGATCAGGGATAACAAAACTAAAGGTCAACTTAATGCTATCAGAAATGATGGCAGTGTTCCAGGGATTATCTATGGAGGTAAAGACCAAAACCAAAAAGTTTCTATATCAAAGAAATTATTAAAAACCTTGATTGAGAAAGAAAACTTTTTATCAAATATCATTACATTAAATGTGGATGGAAAATCTCAAAATGTGTTGCCTAGAGAAGTAAAATATCACATCATAAGTGATGAACCTACTCATGTAGATTTTCTAAGAGTTCTTCCTGGAGTAAAAATTAAGATTGAAGTTCCAGTAAATTTTATTAATCACGAAAAATCTCCAGGTTTAAAAAGAGGCGGAGTGCTTAACATTGTAAGAAGAAAAGTTGAATTAAAATGCCCAAGTGAAAAAATACCTGAAAGTATTACTTTAGATTTGGATGGTATCGATATCGGGTCAAGTTTTAAAATTTCCTCAGTAAAACTAGATGCAGAAGTAACACCAACTATTCAAGGAAGAGATTTTGTAATTGCAACCTTAGCGGCACCGACAGTCATGAAAGAGCCAGAAAAACCAGCAGAGGCAGAAGCTGCAGAGGGTGAAGAGGGTGCTGAAGGAGCAGAAGCAGCTGCAGCTGAGGGAGATAAACCAGCTGCGGAGGGTGATAAAAAAGAGGGTGATGATAAAAAACCTGCAGACAAAAAAGCTCCAGAAGAAAAAAAATAATCCACTTAATTTGAAATACTAATAGTTTATGCTTTTATTTGTAGGTTTAGGTAATCCAACTCCAGATAGTGAAAATAATAGACATAATGTTGGGTTTAAAATTATAGATTCCATCAACAAAAAGTTCAGTCTTACAAAACAAAAACCAAAATTCAAAGGCTTGTTAACAACTGGTAATATTGATAGCAAAAAAGTTTATGCCATCAAACCCTTAACTTTTATGAATAACTCTGGAATATGTATTAGAGAACTCATTGAATATTTTAAAATTGAACCTGAAAATGTAATTGTTTTTCACGATGATCTTGATGTTGAATTTGGAAAAATAAAAGCAAAATTTGGTGGATCGAGTGCTGGCCACAATGGAATATCCTCTATTGATAAATTTATTGGAAAAGATTACTCAAGGGTAAGAATTGGTATAGGTAAACCGAAAGGACCCATTGAAGTATCTGATTATGTTTTACAAAACTTTGATGATGAAGAAATTATGGGTGTAGAAAAAATATCCAAAAATATAACTGAATCACTTTCTATACTTGTAGAAAAAAAATTAGATTTATTTTCAAGCACAGTTAATAATAAATAATGAGTTTTAAATGTGGGATCGTTGGATTACCAAATGTTGGTAAATCAACTCTTTTCAATGCACTAACTAATTCAAGTAAGGCACAGGCAGCTAATTTTCCTTTTTGTACAATTGATCCAAATATTGGAGTTGTAATAGTACCTGATGAAAGATTAAATAATTTAGCTAAAATTTCAAAATCAAAAAAAATAATCAATACCACTATCTCTTTTGTTGATATTGCTGGATTGGTAAAAGGAGCGTCTAAAGGTGAAGGTTTGGGTAATAAATTTCTCTCTCATATTAGAGAAGTCGATGCAATTATTCACATGATCAGGTGCTTTGACTCTAATGATATTCAAAATGTAAACCCATCTGTTGACCCGGTTAGAGACATAGAAATTATAGAAACAGAAATGATGCTTGCAGATCTTGAATCTATTCAAAAAAGGTTAGAGAAAAATAATAAAAAAAATGTTGAAGAGGATCAAATCAAAATTCTTGAAATAGCTATGGAATGTATAAATAATAATAAAAGTTTTGATGATTTAAGAACCCAATTTAATAAAAAACAACTTACTCAATCTGGATTATTATCACTTAAACCTAAAATTTTTGTTTGTAACGTAGATGAACAAAGTGTTCACAGTGGAAATAATTACACACAATCATTTATTGATAAGTATGGAAACAATAATACTTTAATCGTCTCTGCAGATATAGAAAATCAAATCAATGAATTGGATAGTAATGAGAAAAAAAATTATATGGAAATGATTGGATTAAAGGAAACAGGATTGAATAAATTAATTAAGAAAGGTTATGAAATTCTTGACCTAGATACATACTTTACATCTGGGCCCGAAGAAACTCGAGCATGGACAATTGAAAAAAATTGTACTGCTCCAAAAGCTGCAGGTGAAATTCATACTGATTTTGAAAAAGGATTTATTCGGGCTGAAACTATTTCTTACGATGATTTCATATCCAATGATGGTTGGGTAAATTCAAAAAATAACGGAAAAATGAGATTGGAGGGTAAAGATTATATAGTTAAAGATGGAGACGTTCTAAACTTCCGTTTCAATACGTGACCATATTCTTTTCATACTAAAATAAACTAGGATTGTTAAAATAATTAAATACACGATAGCTTTAAAACCCATTTGATGTCTTGACTCTAAATGAGGTTCAGCTGACCACATTAAGAATGTGGTTACATCTTTTGACATTTGCTCAACAGAAGCTGTTGTACCATCTGAGTATTCTACTAATCCATCTGATAACTGATTAGCCATTTTTATTTTATTCCCATACATGTATTTATTATAATAAACACCATCATCTAAAGTAACTCCAGCTGGTGGGTCCTCATATCCTTGAAGTAATGAGTAAATATAATCTACCCCACCTCCTCTTGCTTTAACCAATACAGACATATCTGGTGGATAAGCACCTCCATTTGCTGCTTGAGCAGCTTGAACGTTATCATAGGGCATTACAAACTTATCCGATAATCTACCCGGACGAGTAAACATATCACCATCTGAATTAGGTCCATCTTTGACCTCAAAAGATGCAGCAATAGCTTTTGCTTGCTCTATAGAAAATTCTGGTCCACCTTTTTCAGCTAAGTTTCTATAACTTAAATATTTCATCGAGTGACAAGAGGAACATACCTCTGTGTAGACTTGATAACCTCTTTGAAGTGCAGCTCGATCAAACTTTCCAAAGAGACCTTTAAAACTCCAATCAGTTTTTAGATATTCAACTTTTTCTGCAGCTTGAGTGCTCAGTGAAAGTCCAGAAAATAAGATAATAAATGAAAATATTTTAAAAAAATTCTTCACTTATTTATTTAAACTTTCCTTGTTTTTTGCTGCAGCTAAATTAGGTGAACCACCTAGTATCGGTTCGGTAATACTTAATGGAATTGGAAGAGTTTTTTCTTTCCAACCTAAAACTGGAAGTATCACCAAAAAATGTAAGAAATAGTATGCTGTAGCTACTCTAGCAACTAACAGATATAATCCCTCTGCTGGCATAGCACCCACATATCCCAGGATCAAAACATCAGCGACAAGGATCCAATAAAACTGTCTATATAAAGGTCTAAATACTGCTGATCTAATTTTTGAAGTATCAAGCCATGGAAGAGCTGCTAAAATTAAAATAGCAGATAACATGGCAACTACTCCTAAAAGTTTATCTGGGACCGATCTTAAAATTGCATAGAATGGTAATAAATACCACTCTGGAACAATATGTGCCGGCGTAACTAATGGATTAGCTTCAATATAATTATCTGCATGACCTAAAATATTTGGCGTGTAAAAAACAAAAAATGCAAAAACAATCATAAACATTAGTAAAGCAAAACCATCTTTTATTACAATGTACGGATGGAATGGTACTGTGTCTTTTGATGGTTTTTTAATGTCAATTCCAACTGGATTATTATTTCCAGGGACATGAAGTGCCCATATGTGAAGAACAACTAAACCTAAAATTAAAAAAGGTATTAAATAGTGAAGAGTAAAAAATCTTGTTAAAGTAGGATTGTCAACTGAGTAACCTCCCCATAACCAAGTAACAATACCCTCGCCTACTAAAGGAATTGCGCTAAATAGATTTGTAATTACAGTTGCACCCCAGAAACTCATTTGGCCCCATGGAAGTACATAACCCAAAAATGCAGCTGCCATCATTAATAAATAAATGATGATACCTATTATCCAAATTATTTCTCTAGGAGCTTTGTAAGAACCATAAAATAATGATCTAAATATATGAATATAAACAGCCAAAAAAAACATTGAAGCACCATTTGCATGAATGTATCTAATTAACCAACCATAGTTAACATCTCTCATAATATGCTCAACACTATCAAAAGCCATATCAGCATGAGCAATATAATGCATTGCAAGAACTAAACCCGTTACAATTTGAGTAATCAAACAAAAAGTTAATATTCCACCAAACGTCCACCAATAATTTAAATTTTTAGGTGTTGGATAATCAGTTAAGTGATTTGCCAGAGTTAATAATGGTAAACGATCGTTAAACCATTTTCCAAATTTTGATTTAGGTGTGTATTCGTGATCACTCATAATAATTATCCAATTTTAATTGTATTAGCATTAACAAATTCGTATTTAGGGATCTCCATATTAGTCGGAGCTGGTCCCTTTCTAATTCTTCCAGAGATATCATAGTGCGAACCATGACAAGGACAAAACCATCCATTGTATTCGCCTTTTTGATCTAAAGGAACACAGCCTAAGTGAGTGCACACTCCAAGCATGACTAACCACTCGGGGTTCGCTACACGATCCTCATCTTTTTCTGGATGTTTTAAATCTTCTAACTTTACAGATCTTGCTTCAGCTATCTCATCTTGTGTTCTTCTGCGAATAAAAACTGGTTTACCTCTCCATAAAACTGTAATTGTTTTACCTGGATTTACCGCACTTACATCAACCTCAGTGCTCGCCAGAGCTTTGACTGATGCGTCTGGGTTCATCTGATCAATCATTGGCCATATCGTTGCTCCAACACCAACGGCACCAACTGCATAAGTTGCTGTGAATAAGAAATCTCGTCTATTAGTTTTTTTTTCTGACATCAATAATAGTTAAATATACTCAATATTGCTTTTTTCTACTTAAATATATGATTTCATATAATATAAAATGATAAATTTACTACTGAAAGAATGACACAGAATTTGATAAATCATGGCCCTAAAATTGCTTTATTTGAACCAGACATACCTCAAAATACAGCAGCAATAATCAGAACCTGTGCGTGCCTAGGTGCAAAACTTGAAATAATAGAGCCTTGCGGGTTTATGTTGAGTGACAGAAGATTTAAGCGAGTCGTTATGGATTATATGAATGAAAAAGACATAAAATTCCATCAAAGCTCAGATGATTTTTTTAAATCGAAAAAAGATCAAAGAATAGTTCTAATGACCACAAAAGCGTCTGTTTCTTACACAAAATTTAAGTTTAATGAAAATGACACTATTCTTTTTGGTAGAGAAAGTGCCGGAGTGCCAAATGAGGTTCACAAAAAAATTAAAGATAGACTCAAAATTCCTATGAAAAACAATAAACGCTCACTTAATATTGCATCTTCTGTTGCAATCATATTGGCAGAAAGTTTAAAACAAACTAAATTAATCTAATATGGATTTAGAAATTAAAAAAGACATCACAAGTAATTGGTTCAAAATGCTACAAGAAGCTATTTGGCATACTATAACCAACCTAGAAAGAAAAGATGCGGATATCAAAACCACTGTTTGGAACAGAAGTAAAAAAAGAGACGAAGGAGGCGGAGAATTTAGAATTTTAGAAAATGGAAGAATATTTGATAAAGTTGGAGTAAATTTTTCTAAAGTTCATGGAAAATTCCCAAAACAATTTCAAAAAAAAATTTTAGGTGCAAAAAAAAATCCCAGTTTTTGGGCCTCTGGTATTTCCGTTGTGATGCATATGAAAAATCCCATGATCCCTGCCATGCATTTTAATACAAGGTATATCTGTACAACTCAGGACTGGTTTGGTGGTGGTATGGATGTAACCCCATCAATAAAAGATAATAAGGAAAAAAAAGAATTTCATAAAACCCTAAAAAAAATGTGTGATCAACACAATAAGAAATATTACACAAAATATAAGAAATGGTGTGATGAATATTTTTATTTACCTCATAGAAGAGAACCGAGGGGTATTGGTGGAATTTTTTTTGATTATAAAAAAGATAATTTTGAGAAAGATTTTAAATTTGTAAGAGATGTGGGTATCACTTTTCAATTTATTTTTGAAAAAATCATTAGAAAAAAAATGAAGAAAAAGTGGAATAAAAAACATAAAGAATTACAATTCATAAAAAGAGGTCGTTATACAGAATTTAACTTACTCTATGACCGAGGAACAAAATTTGGTTTGCAAACTGGTGGAAACGTTGAAGGTATTTTAATGTCATTACCTCCGTTAGCAAAATGGAAATAACATGGACAAAGAACCAATTACTTTAAATGGCCTAAATAAACTTAAAGATGAATTGATCTTTTTAAAAGAAAAAAAAAGACCTGAGATTGTAGCGGCGATTGCTGAAGCAAGGTCACATGGTGATCTAAAAGAAAATGCAGAGTACCACGCTGCAAAAGAAGAGCAGTCTCATAATGAGGGAAGGATTACTGAAATTAATGATATCATTGCTAGAGCAAATGTCATTGATGTTACGAAATTAAATAATGATGGAAAAGTTATCTTTGGCTCAACTGTATTTTTAGAAAATTTAGATACTGGAGAAAAAATAAATTATAAGATTGTAGGAAAAGATGAAGCTGATCTCAAACAAAAATTAATTTATTTTCAATCACCTATAGGTAAAGGTTTAATAGGAAAAAATAAAAATGATTTAGTTGAAATAAAAACTCCTGCCGGGGTTAAAAATTTTGAAATTAAAGACGTAAAATATATCTAATTGTTAACAATTTGACTTACTTGTTTATCTGAAATTTGAAAATTATTTTTCACCCATTCTTCCTCAATTATTTTTAATTTTGCACCCAATTGTTTACCCTCAGGAATATTGAATTTTTCCATTAAAAATTCTGCACCCACAGGCATTTTTGGTATTGTTTTATCTTTGTAGAAATCAATTAATCTTCGAATATTTTCAGAATTTTTTTTTG
>JBNAKH010000019.1:0-2964 GCA_052047495.1 Candidatus Pelagibacter sp. | reverse complement strand
AACCGAATTTAGTATTTGAAAAAAATATTCTTTATATCAATTTCGATTCTAAATTTTTACCACGTCGTGGAAGAATAAATTGTTCCTTAAATGATAATGGCAAGTGGCGTTGGTTTGGAACCCAATTTGTTATAATGGAAAATTAAATTAAACTTTCAAGCTCTTTGCTGGAAGGAAGTAACTTAGCATCATCAAAATCTTTTAAATTATTTTGATTAATAATTTTTTGCAAAACTTCCACATACTGATTTCCAGTTTCAGCATAATTTTTTAAAAATTGAGAAAGAATTAAACTATCTAAAGGTTGATTATTGTCTCTTAAATGTGCTCTAGCTAATCTAAAATTTTTATATGATCGGTGGGTATTTAAATTTCTTTGATAAGCTCTTACTGAGGCTTGTAATACATTAAATTTCATAACTTTATGACCCTTACTTTCATCAGCCTCTTTAGGTTTTAAGCCCTCTCCAGACCAAGTCCATTGCCCAAAAAGTGCATTGCCCTCTTGTGCAAATCTTGATGTTCCCCATCCTGTTTCTTTCGCAGCTTGAGCAAGTGCTAAAGAAACTGGTATTTCATCCATTCTGATTTTAAGTGTTGTTAAATCTTTGGATGTTACTCCATATTGTTTGTATTTTTTTTCAAGCCATTTTTTTTCTAATTTAGTATTATTACTTTTATTTATAATTTTAAACAAAGTCTTTCGATCTAATCTTATATTATTATTTTCTTTTAAGACTAAAGGTAAAACGATTTGAATAAAGAACTCTTTTCTTTTCTTGGTGCTCTCGATCATTTTGATTTCACCAGGAAGTAAAGTTAAGGCGACAGGCTTAACTAACTTTGTTTCCCTTACATCATCCAGTTTATAATCGGTGTCTTGAAATAATTGCTTAATTGTAGATGCATTTAGTCTTACTGTGTCTGTTTCAAGATCGTTTAGACTGAAAATATCAATTAACAAATCTTTTTCATTTAAATCTCCTCCATCATCTTCGACACCCTCTTTTTTATTAAGTGTATAAGCTAATATAGCTTTTGAATTATTTTGAAATTCTTTGTCCTCTAACAGTTGGTTATTAGCAAAATTAATTATTGATGGAATATGATAGAATGAAAATACAACAAAAATACTTGTTAAAAATATTCTTGGGATTGCACCAATTCGTCTATCATCAAAAAACTTAAATATTTTTAAGTTCTTTCTTCTAATTCTAACAAAATAAAATTTTGACTTAAAAAAAATCAGTTGATTGTAAAATTTAAAATTTTTTAATTTAAAATTAAACATTTAAAGAGCCTCAACCCTCTTAACTTCTGGTAGATAGTGACAAAGAAGATTTTGAACGCCTTGTTTTAATGTCATAGTTGAACTTGGGCAACCCGAACAGCTCCCTTGGAGCTGTACTTTAACTATACCATCTTTAAACTCCTTAAATTTAATATCTCCACCATCTTTCGCAACTGCAGGTCTAATCTTTTCATCTAATATTTTTACTATTTTTTTTTCTATATCTTTTAAATTTTCATTGTTTTCAGTTAAGGAATTTTCTACAACACACTCTCTTCCACTTGAATAAAAATCATTTATTAGAGAGATCACTATATGTTTAATTTCATCCCATGATGTATCATCATATTTATTTATTGAGATAAAATCTTTACCTAGAAAAATGCCTTCAACTCCATTAACAGATAACAAATTTTTAACCAGCTCATTATTAGTTTGATCTTTTTGTGTAATTTCAAATGACCCTTTATTTGAAACACTCTTACCAGGTAAGAATTTTAAAGAATTTGGGTTCGGTGTTATTTCAGTCTGAACAAACATGTTTTATATATAATCAATAATTGTAAAAATGAAACTTGTTAATAAAAAAATCCTAAAAACCAACAAGTTCTTGGATTTTTTTTACCTTTTCCGAGGCTATTTTATCTGCTTTTTTAGTTCCCTCTAATAATATTTTATCTAAATATTTTTTTTCACTTAGTAACTTTTTTATTTCAGATGATATTGGGCTAATTTTATCAACCACTACTTGTGATAAATTTTCTTTAAATTCCGAAAAATTTTTTTCAGAAAATTTATTTATTGTATCTTCTAAACTTACATCCATTAAACTAGAATAAATACCAATCAAATTCTTTGCTTCAGGTCTTTTTTCTAAATCTGCACTTGTAGACGGTAATGGTAAAGTATCAGTTTTTGCTTTTTTGATTTTATTTATGATTTGGTCTTTATCATCAGTTAAGTTTATTCTGCTCTGATCTGATAATTCAGATTTACTCATTTTTTTTGTACCATCCCTCAAGCTCATAATTCTTGAAAACTCTTTTTGAATTAATGGCTCAGGAATTTTAAAAAAATTGTCAGCACTAAAATCATTATTAAACTTTTGAGCAATATCTCTGCAAAGTTCCAAATGTTGCTTTTGATCATCTCCAACAGGTACGTGGGTTGTGTCATATAACAAAATATCTGCTGCCATTAAAACAGGATAAGAATAAAGACCGATACTTGCTTTTTCTTTATCTTTTCCGGCTTTCTCTTTAAATTGGGTCATTCTATTAAGCCACCCCATTCTAGCAACACAACTTAGTATCCAAGCTGTTTCTGAATGAGCGCTCACTTTTGATTGATTAAAGATAATACTTTTTTTAGGATCAATGCCACAAGCAATAAAAGTTGCTACAGTTTCATAAATATTATCTTTTAATTTTTTTGGATCTTGAGCAACTGTAATTGCATGAAGATCAACAACACAAAACACACACTCATTTTGATCTTCATCATTAAGTTTTACAAAATTTTTGATTGCTCCCAAATAATTTCCAAGATGAAGATTTCCAGTAGGTTGAACACCTGAAAAAATTTTTTTTCCCATATTTAATACTTTAGTTTAATATCATCATATTTGAAAGCTTTGATAAATAATGAAAAACTCAAATAAAATATAAGACTTA
>JBNAKH010000018.1:0-15510 GCA_052047495.1 Candidatus Pelagibacter sp. | reverse complement strand
TAAGTAAATTTTGATCAATATAGTTTCCAATATGTAATCCTAAAATAATTAAGATTGAGCTAAGGGCTAATCTTGGCATTATTACTTGAAAACCTTTTAGGGCAATCAAAGAGGTTGCTATCATCGGACCAATCATCCACGCAAGTGGGACCTTAAAAAAGTCAGCGACAATCGCACTAGGAATAGAGATCACAATGACTAGTAAAAATTTTTTTGATAATAATTGCCCAAAACTTTCTCGGTTAAAGGGAATCACGTTCTGCATGTGCTCTATCTTTGGTTGTTGACTAGATTACTAAAAGTATGTTTAATCTATGTAATTAACTATAACAACGAGAGGAAATAATGAAACTAATTAAATCTTTTTTTTCAGTTTTATTCTCTGCCGCTCTTTTATTATCATCAACTACTGTCAACTCAATTGCAATTGATAAAATACATTTTGTAATTGGTGGTGGTGCTGGTGGTGGTTGGGATGGAACTGCTAGAGGTACTGGAGAAGCTTTGACAAAAGCTGGATTTTTAAAAAGCGCATCATTTGAAAATATGTCAGGTGGTGGTGGTGGAAAAGCTCTTGCTTACATGATTAATACTAAGCCAGAAAATACAATCTTAGTTCAATCAACACCACTAGTTTTGAGATCAATTACAAGACACAAAGGTTATGTCAGTGGAAGTGGAACTTTATCTTATAAAGATGTTGTGCCAATTGCTGGAGTAATTGGTGATTATGGTGCAATTGCAGTTGCAAAAGACTCACCTTTCAAAAACTTTAAAGATGTTGTTGATGCATATAAAGCAAACCCTAGTTCAATAAAAATGGCTGGTGGTTCTGTTAGAGGAAGTATGGACCATTTAATTGGTGCTTTAGCATTTCAAGCTGCTGGTGCAGATCCGAATGCTGTAGCTTATATTCCTTATGATGCAGGTGGAAAAGCATTAGCTGGACTTTTATCTGGAGAAACTCAAATTATATCTACAGGTTTAGGTGAATTAATGGGAGCAAGAGACCAAGTAAGAATCATTGGTATAACTGCGCCTGATAGAGTTGGCGATGCACCTGATGCACCTACACTTAAAGAGCAAGGATATGATGTACAATTCGTAAACTGGAGAGGATTTTTTGGTCCTCCAGGCATGAGTAGCAAAGATAAAAAAGCTATTGCTAAAATGTTAGGTGATGTACAAAAAACTCCTGAATGGGAAGCAGTAAGAGCAAGAAATGCTTGGGTAAATATTTATAACCCAGACAAAAAGTTTGTTAAGTTTTTAAAAACTCAAACGAAAGAAATGACAGCTCTTATGAAGAAACTAGGAGTTATTTAATCCTCTGGATTAATTAATTTAAAGAGCAGTGAATATAAATACGACAAAAATTATATCACTGCTCTTTTTTATTTTCTCAGTATTCTATTTATACACAGCTTATCAAATACAAGTTTTTGCGTTCGATGAAAATGCACCATTTAATGCAAGAACTTTTCCAATTTATTTAGGATATGCCGGTTTATTTTTTTCTGGTTTAAAATTAATCTTACCAGATCCAGATACCATAAAAGTTGAGCATAGAACATTAGAGTACAAAAAAACGGCATTACTAATTGTTATTGCAATTATCTATGGGGCAACAATTTTAAAAGTGGGTTACTTTTTAACTACATCTTTTTTTTTATTTGCCTCTTATTACTTTTTAGGTGAGAGAAGGTGGGTCTTAATGTTTTTACTTTCTTTTCCATTTGTTGCTGGATTTATGTATTTACTTCACGGAGTTCTTGAAATTTATTTAAGGGATCCTTTTTTAAAATCTATTGGAGTGATGGGATGACAGAAGGAATATTAATTGGTTTAACTACAGCATTATCATTTCAAAATATTTTTATGGTTATGATTGGCTGTTTCTTTGGAACAATTATTGGAATGTTACCTGGTTTAGGTCCCATGACAGCAATTGCTTTAATGATACCAATTACTTATGGTTTTGATCCTGCAACAGGCCTGATTTTAATGGCTGGAGTTTATTATGGGGCAGTATTTGGTGGTTCTACCTCCTCCATTTTGTTAAATGCACCAGGAGTTCCAGGAACTGTCGCAACTTCTTTTGATGGATATCCAATGGCACAACAAGGTAAAGCCGGTAAAGCATTAGCTATCGCTGCTTGGAGTTCATTTGCAGGTGGAACACTATCAGCAATTTATTTATTGTTTATGGCTCCAAGTTTATCAAAAGTAAGTTTATCTTTTAGATCACCAGATTATTTCGCATTAATGATTTTAGGGTTAACGGCAATAGCAGCTTTTTCATCTAAAGGACAATTCTTAAAAGCGATGATGATGGTTGTACTTGGTTTGATGCTAGCATCTGTTGGTCAAGACTCTCTATCTGATATTACAAGATTTACTTTTGATAATATGAATTTAACAGATGGAATAAGCTTCGTTTTGGTTGTTATGTCAACATTTGCCATGAGCGAAGCCTTAACAATCATATTAAAGCGAAATGATCCAACAGCTGCAGCAAAACAAGTTTCACTAACAGAACTTGGATCAATAAGAATTAATAAAGAAGAACGAGGTAAAATGTATCGAACTATTCCAAGATCCTCAGTTATTGGTTTCTTGATTGGAGTATTACCTGGTGCAGGTGCCACTATTGCATCATTCTTAGCATATGGAATGGAAAGAAATTTAGTAAAGGATGAAGAAAAAGAAAAATTTGGAAAAGGAAGTGTGAATGGATTGTCTGCACCTGAAACAGCAAATAATGCAGCATGCTCTGGTTCTTTTGTACCAATGTTAACTTTGGGTATTCCAGGTAGCGGAACTACAGCAGTCATGCTTGGTGCACTTTTGGGCTTTGGTATACAGCCAGGTCCAAGACTTTATATGACTAATCCTGAAATTTTTTGGTCAGTAATAATGTCGATGTATATTGGAATGGTAATATTATTAATATTAAATTTACCATTAATTCCCTACATCGCTAGAATTCTTGCAGTACCAAAAAATTATTTGATTCCATTAATCTTATTTTTTTCTATTACAGGAATTTATGTGATGTCATTTAATAATTTTGATATTTATTTAATGATTGGCATAGCAGTTGTTGCAACATTTTTACGACTTTATGATTTTCCTATGCCACCTTTAATACTAGCGTTCGTTCTAGGGGGCTTGATGGAGGAAAATCTAAGAAGATCATTACTTTTAAGTAATGGATCTTGGGAGTTTCTATGGGACAGAACTCTTACAGTCTGTATATTAGTTACAACAATTCTAATTGTTCTTTGGCATATTTATAAAACTTTTACGAAAAAGAAATCTTAAACTAAAACTTTTTTATACTCATCAATAGTATTGGACCAATCAAATTTAGATGATAACTCTTTCGCATTTTTACCAAAATGTAAATATTTTTTATTTTCAATCATAGAATTTAATGATGAATAAATTTCATCTAGATTATTACCATCACATATTAATCCTGTTTTATCGTGTTGAATTGCATCTGCTGCACCACCATCAGCTCCTCCTAAAGAAGGAACTCCATATTGTGCAGCCTCTATATAAGCTATACCAAAACCTTCAACTGAGCTTTTATATTTTACTGATGGCATCACAAATATATTTGATTTTGCCACCAAAGCATTTTTAAGGTCATCAGTTATCTCTTTAAAAAACATAACTTGCCCACTTAAATCGAGTTCATTTACCAAATCTTTTAAATTCTGTTCTTCTTCTCCGTAGCCAATGCAAATGTAAACAATATTTGGATAAATTTGTTTTAAGTTTCTCAGAGCCATCAACACTTTTTCATGATTTTTTCTTTTATCAAATCTTGAAACTGTAATTAAACGTGGTGATTTTGTTTTAAGTAAGCTTTCAACTTTAGTTAATGATGTCTTATTTAATTCTTGGGCAGGGCTAATTCCTGGATTTATCACAACAACTTTTTCCTGTTCTACACCATTTTGAATGGCTAAATTTTTTGTATATTCAGAATTTGCTATTACTTTTTCAACACTATCTAAAACTTTGTTTGCTCTTTTATTTAAAGAGCTTCCTTTAGCGTGATTGATTTCTTTTCCGTGAATTAAACAATATTTTTTTTTATCAGTTACTATTAATTCTAAACTTTTCCAATGATCAGCTATAATACCTTGAACTTTACTTTCTTTTAAATATTCATTAATTAGCTGTGCTTTTCTTATTTTTCTTAGGAATTTAAATCCACCAACTCTTTCTATTGAAAAATTTACTTTTTTATCAAATTCTTTATGATTTTCGTAGTGATCAGCAAAAACTTTGATCATAAAGTTTTTGGACATTTCTTTTGCCAAACCCCACATTAAACTTTGCATCCCACCCACCTCTGGGGGAAAAGATCTTGTAACAATTAAATACATTAACTATTTTTCCACTTAATACTACAGCCAGCACTCGGAGTTTGATTTTCAGGTCCTTTACCAGTTTCAGCAATTTGTTTCATTGCATTAAATAAATCACTATCACCATCTCTAACAGGAACCAAATTTTTTAATTCTCTTAATCTGCCTCGATATTGAAGCTCTAAATTTTTGTTGTACCCAAAAAAATCTGGAGTACATACAGCATCATAAGTTCTGGCTATCTCTTGTGTTTCATCAACTAAATATGGAAAACTGAATTGATTTTTTTTTGCAAATTCAATCATATTTTCAAATGAGTCTTCTGGATAATTCTCAGCATCATTGGCACAGATTGCTACAGTGTTAATTCCTAAATCTTTCAATTTTTTGGTATCCTCGGCTATATCTTTAGTAACTGCTTTAACATAGGGACAATGGTTGCAAATAAACATTATTAAGGTTCCATTTTCACCTTTAATATCTTCTAAAGATAAAATTTTATTATCAGTTGATTTAAGCTTAAAGTCGTGAGCCTTTTGACCGAAATCACATATTGGAGTATGTATTGGCATAATGTAATAATATATAAATTATGTTTTACGATTTAAAAGATAAAAAACCAAAAAACTCTGGCGAAAATTGGGTAGCACCTAATGCGGTTGTGATTGGGGATGTGACTTTAGAAAAAAATACAAGTGTTTGGTTTAATGCAACTTTAAGAGGAGATATTGAAAATATTCATATAGGAGAGGGATCAAATGTTCAAGATGGATGTGTTTTGCATACTGATCCAGGATATCCCATTAAAGTTGGTAAAGACGTAACTGTAGGTCATATGGTTATGCTCCATGGATGTACGATAGGGGACAATAGTTTAATTGGAATTGGTGCAGTGATTCTTAATAACGCTAAGATTGGAAAAAATTGTATCATTGGTGCAAAAGCTTTAATTACTGAAAACAAAGAGATACCAGATAACTCTTTGGTAATTGGTTCACCCGGTAAAGTTGTTAGAGAAGTTACTGAAGAAGAAAAAAAAGCTGTAGCAGAAAACACAAAACATTATCAGGATAATTGGAAAAAATATTCTAAATCAATTTTTTAAGGAACCATCCAAGCTTTTTTATTAGTTTCCAAATCAAATTTTGCTCTTCGATGTCCTTTAGCTGCGAGATATAACCATTCAATAGATTTTATTTTACATTTTATAACTGTAAAGTTTTTGTAACCTTCTTCGCTTTGTTCCATTGTATAATCAAAATCTTCTAATTTAGATATCATGCCCGATGTTGGATTTTCTGATGTAGTTCCTGGAGGACTATCAGTTAGATAACATCTTCTACTGATATGTTGAGTTTTTTTCCAAGATTCTTCAGTCGTAGAATTTTGATTATTTATTTCACACTCAACTTTTACTCTTAATTGTATCTTTTCTTCTTTATCGTAGAAAACTAAAGAAGCATTATTATTTTGCTTAAGAATTTCTACTTTTGGTGATCTTAAATCAGTATGAAATTGTAATAGATTGTTTGCTCTATCTGATTTTCTTAGAACAACAATTCTCCCATCCACCTCATCTTGGTAGGCACAAATAAAGACAGGAATTCTAAAAGGAGAACCTCTATTAGTCACAGCATCATCGAGCATAGACCAATACTTATTTTGAATTTCCTCAAAATTTTCATAGTATGCTGGTTGCATACATTACTTTCTAAATCTTTTAATTAAGCTTGAAGTGTCCCAACGATTACCCCCCAACCCTTGTACTTCTCCATAAAACTTATCTACTAGTTCTGTTACAGGTAACAATGAACCATTATTTTTTGCTTCATCCATTGCAATCTTTAAATCTTTTCTCATCCAGTCAACTGCAAAACCAAAATCAAACTTATCATCAATCATTGTTTTATATCTATTTTCCATTTGCCAAGACTGAGCTGCACCTTTTGATATAACTTCAATTACATCTTCCATATTTAATCCAGCTTTCATTCCAAAGTTAATTCCCTCAGATAGTCCTTGAACAAGTCCTGCTATACAAATTTGGTTAACCATCTTAGCTAATTGTCCACATCCAGCTTTACCAAGCAGTTTCATTTTTTTGCTATAACAATCAATTTTGTCTTTTGCTTTATCAAAGTCAGCCTGATCGCCACCGATCATAACTGTGAGTGCTCCGTTCTCTGCTCCAGCTTGTCCACCAGATACAGGTGCATCTAATGCGCCAAATCCATTTTTCTTTGCATACTCATATATCTCTCTTGCAATTGTTGCTGAGGCTGTAGTGTTATCAATATAGACTGCGCCCTTTTTAATTGTTTTGAAAGCTCCTTTATCACCAAAAGTTACTTCTCTTAAATCATTATCATTACCAACACAGGTAAAAATATATTCAGCATCTTTAGCGGCATTCGCTGGAGTTTCAGCCATTTTGCCTTTGTATTCTCCAATCCATTTTTCTGCTTTTGATTTTGTACGATTAAAAACAGTTACATTGTGACCACCTTTTGATATATATCCTGCCATTGGATAGCCCATTACACCAAGACCTATGAAAGCAACATTACAGCTCATAATTTTTTATGTTTAAAAGTTTAAGTTTAAAAGTAATTATATTTGGGTTTATTTTTACATTTTTTTCTAGTTTTGGACAGAGTTTTTTTCTTGGTTTATTTAATTCAAGTATTCGAGAAACACTTTCAATAACTCATGGACAATTTGGCTCAATCTATGCTTCAGCAACATTGTTAAGCAGCTTTCTTTTAATTTGGGTGGGTAAAAAAATTGATGACATAAATATTTTTAGATTTGCATTATATGTAACCCTTTTGTTAGCTTTTTCTTGTTTTTTCTTTTCAAAAATTTCATCAATAGTTTTTTTATTTATTGCCGTTTTTTTAATGAGGTTTTCCGGTCAAGGATTAATGTCTCATACAGCAACTACAACAATTTCAAGATTTTTTACTAAATCGAGGGGCAAAGCTTTAAGTATTGGATGGTTTGGATTATCAACTGCAGAATTTATTTTGCCAGTTTTAATTGTCTATTTACTTACTTTAACTGCGTGGCAAAACATTTGGTTATCTATTTCTGTATTTATAATATTTTTTTTACCATTTATTTCTTTTGCCTTAATTAAAAATTTGAATTTTGACTCAAGAGAAGATGTAAATGATCAAAATTTTGTTGAAAAAGAAATTAAAAATTGGACACGTGTTGAGGTTTTAAAAGATTATAGATTTTATATAGTTTGTTTGAATATGCTAGCAATGCCTTGGATTGCTACTGGTGTATTTGTTTATCAGTCATATATTACAGAGTCAAAAGAGTGGGGTGAATTTGTCATAGCACAATCATTTATGGCCTATTCTGTCTTATCAGTGATTACTTTGTTGGGCTCTGGTTTTTTAATCGATAAATTTACTAGTAGAAAATTATTGATCTTTATGAATATACCTTTGTTGATTTCAATGTTGGTTTTGTTTTATTTAGATATTTCTATTTCTGCTTTTATATTCCTTGGTTTAATTGGAATTTCAAATGGGCTTGCCAATGTCTTGGGGTCTTCAACTTGGGCTGAGATTTATGGTGTAAAATATATTGGATCAATTAAAGCTTTAACAACAGCATTAATGGTATTTTCTACTGCTTTTGGCACAGCTTTATTTGGATTGTTAATTGACAAAGGCTTTACTATTGAGCAAATAGCAGTGATTTCATTTGTATATATTTTCTTATCTTTAATTGCTCTATTCATGGTGAGAAATAGGTTAAATCCTGAATATATTTAAATAATCCTTGCTTTTTTTTATCACAGCTTATAGATAACCGGCATGGCAAGAGTTACCGTAGAAGATTGTATGGATAAAGTAGATAGCCCATATGAATTAGTTTTGGTTGCAAAAGAAAGAGCAACTCAACTTAATACTGGGATAGAACCAACATTAGATCGTGATAACGACAAAAATACAGTTATCGCATTAAGAGAAATAGCTGAAGAAAATATCAAAGTAGATGATTTAACTGAAAGCGCTGTCTATAAATTAAGAAAACATGTAGAACAAGTTGACGATGGTGCTGAAGCGGATGAGGATGTTGGTGACGACTTTGAAAGCTTATATAAAGGTGAGATCTCGAAAAGTGGAACACCTATTCTACCATCTAAAAGAGCACGAAAAGCTCCTGAAAAAATTCAGGTTTCTAAAGATGATTTAGCAGAATTGTCTGAAACAACTAAGCCTGAAGTTCCAGAAGCTTCTGTATCTGATGATGTTGAAGCAGAACAGGGAGACGTTTCTTTAGATCAAGTCTCTGAAAGTGAAGATCAAGCCGTAGACGACACTGACACTTCAAACTCTTAAAATTTATTAGTTACAAAATTCCTTTATAATTTTTTGTCGATGTTCATCTAAATCAGGTATGTCGCCTCTTGTTTTTTCATCTTTATAAGATGACATTTTAATTGGGTTACCAGCCAGTTTAAAATCACCAACAACTTTATGAAATGCTTTAACAATCATGTTTCTAGACTCTATTTGTGGGTTTTCAACAGCTTCTTTAATATTGAAAATTGGTCCACATGGAATTTTATCTCTTTCCATTTCACTAACCCAATCACTTGTTTTTTTACTCAATAATTTTTCCTCTAAAATTTTTTTAAGCTCATCCATATTTTTTGCTCTAGATGAATTATCTGAAAATTTTAGATCTTTACTTACCTCTGGGATTTGAAGAAGATTACAAAGTTTTTCAAAAAGTTTGTCATTTCCAGCGGCAATGATTATGTAACTATCTTGAGTCTTGAAGGCTTCAAAAGGTGCAATCGATGGATGTCTTGATCCCATTGGTTTTGGAATTTCATTTTTAGATAGATAACGTGCTATAGCGTTTTCTAATATGGCTATTTGACAATCAAGCATAGAAACATCTATGAACATTCCTTTTCCAGTTTTTTGTCTATCATATAAAGCTGCATTAATACCTATCGCAGTAAAAAGCCCAGCGGTAATATCTCCAATTGAGGTTCCAACTCTAGTAGGTTCAGAGTTTGGTTGACCAGTAACACTCATTAAACCACCCATACCTTGAACCACCATGTCATAAGCGGGTAATTCTTTAAGTGGACCAGTTTGACCAAAGCCTGATGCTGAAGCATAAATTAGTTTTGGATATTTCCTATTAACATCTTTCCAGCCAAACCCCCATTTTTCTAAAGTTCCAGGTTTAAAATTTTCAACTAAAATATCTGCTTTGGATAAAATGTTTTCAAAAATTTTTTTATCTTCATCATTCTTTAAATTAAGTGCAATACTTTCCTTTCCTCTATTGAGAGACATGAAATAAGCAGAATAATCTTTTATGAATGGTCCAAATTTTCTTGAGTCATCTCCAATTTCAGGTGCTTCAACTTTAATTACTCTAGCTCCTAAATCAGATAGTATCATGGTGCAGTAAGGACCAACTAATACTCTTGTTAAATCAACTACTAGTAGGTTTTTTAAAGGTCCATCCATATTATTTCATCTTACATGAGTTTTTGTCGACTTGACTCTTATTAATAAGTTCACTTTAATTGAATTATTAAAAATAACAATAGAGGGAAAAAATAATGTTAAAAAGAATATCTTTATATTTTACTTCATTAGTTTTTGTTTTTACTACTATTGGTTCTGCTTATGCAGTTACGCTAAAAGCAAGTCACCAATGGCCTGGTACTCCAAGAGCTGATGGATCTTATGATCCACGTCATGAAATGGTTCAAATCATTGCTGACGAGGTTAAAAAAGCAAATGTTGGAATAGATATCAGAATTTATCCAGCTAAATCATTATATAAACCAAAAGAACAGTGGAAGCCTATGACAACTGGTCAGTTAGATATTTCTGCTTTTCCTTTAGCATACGCATCTAAGTTTCATCCAGAATTTGATGCAACGTTAATGCCAGGAACCGTAAAAAATCATGATCA
Organism: Candidatus Pelagibacter sp.; assembly: GCA_052047495.1. Taxonomy (GTDB): domain Bacteria; phylum Pseudomonadota; class Alphaproteobacteria; order Pelagibacterales; family Pelagibacteraceae; genus Pelagibacter. Next base: position 5,158 of record JBNAKH010000018.1, on the reverse strand, counting down.
TGCATTAAGATTTAATAAAGGTCCAATGATGACTGAAATTAAAAAAATCATTAATGATGCTGGTGTTGTAGTTTTATCTGATGCTTGGTTAGGCGGTGGTTTTGCTTCAAAAACAAAATGTATTAAAAATCCTAGCGACGCAAAAGGACAAGTGATGAGAGCTGCTGGTAAAGCATTTAACCAAATGTTAGAAGCTGCAGGAGCAGGTATACAAAGTATGCCGTCATCTGAAATTTATACTGGTTTACAAACAGGTGTATTAACAGGTGCAAATACTAGTTCAGGAAGTTTTGTGAGTTACAAAATTTATGAGCAAGTTTCATGCGCAACACCTCCAGGAAAATTTGGATTATGGTTTATGTATGAGCCAATTCTGATGTCTAAAAAGTCTTTTGATGCTTTAAATTCTAAGCAACAAAAAGCTTTGATGAAAGCAGGAAAAGTTGCTGAAAAATACATGACAGCTCAAGTCGAAAACTTAGATAAAAAGTTTGAAGAAGCTTATAAAGCTGCAGGTGTTAAATTAGTATACATGAATGAAAAAGATCATGCTGCGTGGGTAGAGATTGCAAAAAAATCATCTCACAAGGCATTTGCTGATAAAGTTCCAGGTGGCGATAAGCTGATGGAAATGGCTTTAGCAGTTAAATAAAATAATATATAAAGAACCCCTATTTATTCTTATTAAATAGGGGTTTTTTTATGAAAAAAAAATATCTTAAATTTTGTGATTTAATAGCAAAAGCTTGTGGTGCTTTTGCTGTATTGGCCTTGCTCTTATCAATTTTAGTTATTGTTGAGTTAGTTTTTGAGAGATATTTCTTTCAGAGAGCAATTACTTGGCAAACAGAATTAGTTACTATGTTATTAGTTGCATCAACTTTCATAGGAAGTGTTTATGTACTTAGTGAAAAAGCTCACGTTAGTATGGAATGGATTTATGACTTTCTATCTAAAAAAAATATCATTCGCTTAAAAATTTTTACTTCACTATTGAGCTTATTGTTTTTCTTAATTTTATTTTATTTTGGATTTTTAATGGTTGAGGAAGCATTTACAAAAAATTATTCAACTGGAACAGTTTGGGATCCACCTTTATGGATACCATACTCTTCAATGGCTTTAGGCGCTATATTAATGATTCTTCAATATATAGCTGAAATTATAAAACTTACTGACGATGAGGATTATAATTAATGGACCCATTGATAATAGCACTAATCGTTGCAGTTTTTACTTTGCTGATTCTTTTTTCTGGAATTCCAATTGCTTTTGGTTTGAGTTTTGTATCAATAGTTCTTTTAGTATCATTTGAGGGTTTTCAAATGCTTGATGTTTTTGCCGAAACATTCTTTGCTGGATTAAATTCATTTGTTTTACTATCGATACCAATGTTTATTTTAATGGGAATGGCAGTTGCTAATTCTCCTGCAGGTAAAGATTTATACACAGGATTAGATAGATGGCTTTGGAGGGTGCCAGGTGGATTGGTTATTTCTAATATAGGGGCATGTTCAATTTTCGCTGCATTAAGTGGATCAAGTCCTGCAACTTGCGCAGCTATTGGAACTATGGGAATACCAGAAATGAGAAAAAGGGGCTATTCAGATCAAATTGCTACTGGAACTATTGCAGCTGGTGGAACACTAGGAGTTTTAATTCCTCCAAGCATTGTTTTAATTGTTTATGGAATCGCAACTGGAACATCAATTGGAAGATTATTTTTATGTGGCTTAGTGCCAGGTTTCATGTTAGCAGGAATGTTTGCAATTTGGGCACTAATCCATAGTTATTTTATTGATAAAGATGCTGCAAAAGCTTTGAGAAACAGAGTAAAACCAACATTAAAAGAAAAACTTGAAGTATTACCCAGAATTCTTCCATTCCTAGCAATTATTGCTGGAGTTTTATACGTTTTATATGGTGGGGTTGCAACCCCGTCTGAAGCATCTGGAGTTGGGGCGTTCTTAGTTTTTGTCTTGATAGCGGTTGTATACAAAATTTATCAGCCAAAAAAGATTTGGAATATTGTAAAAGTATCCATGAAAGAAAGTGTAATGATAATGTTTATTATTGCAGCGTCTTATCTTTTTGCATTTACTCTTTCACAACTTTACGTAACTCAGTCTTTAGCTCAAAGTATGGTTGAGTTAAGTTCAAATAAGTGGGTTGTATTTATTTTAATTAATATATTTCTTTTGATCGCTGGTTTCTTTTTACCTCCTGTTGCAGTGATTGTTATGACTTCTGCAATTTTGTTGCCTGTAATAACAACTTTAGGATTTGATCCTTATTGGTTTGCAATTGTATTCACAATCAATATGGAAATAGGACTGATAACTCCTCCTGTTGGATTAAATCTTTATATTATAAAGGGTATTACCCCAGATGTAAGTTTATCTGAAATTTTAAAAGGCTCTATTCCTTTCATGATAATTATGGCATTGGCTATTTTAATTCTATGTATTTTTCCTGAGATTGTTACATGGTTACCTGATAAAATCATGGGTAAAGCACTTGGATACTAAACAAAAAATTAATAGAAAAGTTTCAGTCGCTCCAATGATGGATTGTACCGATAGGCACGATCGTTTTTTTCTAAGATTAATGAGTAAAAATGTAATGCTTTATACCGAGATGGTTGCCACAAAATCTGCAATTCACGGGGATAGAAATAAAATTTTATCATTTAGCCCAGAAGAAAAACCCTTGGCTTTACAGGTTGGTGGCTCTGATAAAGCTGAATTAGCAGAGGTTGCAAAAATTGCAGAGGACATGGGTTATGATGAGATAAATGTTAATCTTGGATGTCCAAGTAAAAAGGTTCAAAAAAATAAGTTCGGTGCATGTCTAATGAAGGAACCAGACTTAGTAGCTGAATGTATTCATTCTATGACCAAGGCTTGTAAAATTCCAGTAACAGCTAAAACTCGTATAGGTTTTGATGATGTTGAAGATTTTAACTATCTTAATAATTTTATTCATAAATTAAGAGACGTAGGTACAAAAACATTCATTTTACATGCAAGAAAAGCAATACTTTCTGGATTGTCACCAAAGCAAAACTTGAATATTCCAAAACTAAATTACAACATGGTTTATGAGATTAAAAAAGCAAATCCAGATTTAGAAATAATTATAAATGGTGGAATAACTAAAGTGAGTGAAATAAATCATCACATGAAGTTTTGTGATGGAGTAATGATTGGTAGGTCAATTTACCAAAATCCATATTCATTGGTTGAAATTGAAAAAGAAATATTCAAAACAAATGATAATCCTTCAAGAGAAGAAGTGGTTAAAAAACTTTTGGAATATTTGGACACTGAAGTAAAGAAGGGAACCAAAGTAAATCATATAATGAGACACACAGTTGGTTTATACCATGGTCAGGTAGGTTCGAAAGAATGGAAAAGATATTTAAGTGATAATATGATGGCAAGAGATTCTGATTTTCAAAAGGCAAAACATATTATGACTATTGTTCAAAATAATGAAAAAGCCAATCAAGTAAGTTCCTAATGGAAACAATTGCCACTGCTGAATTAATAAACTTGTTATTTGTTTTAGCAGTTGCGGCTGCGGGAGCAGGTTTCATGGCTGGATTGTTGGGAGTAGGTGGTGGAATTGTTATGGTTCCAGCACTTTATTATGCTTTTACTGTTTTGGATTTCGATATCGTCACGAGAATGCATCTTTCCGTTGGAACATCACTTGCAATAATTATTCCCACTTCAATCATTTCAACAATGACCCATAATGAGTATGATGCTGTTGATTTTAAAATGGTAAGATCATTTGGTGTTTTTATTTTAGCAGGTGTAATTGGTGGAACTTTCTTAGCTGTAAATTTAAAAACTCCGGCATTAGTTTTATTTTTTTCAATCTTCGCGCTCATGGTTGGATTGTTTTTTATTTTTTTAAGAGAAAAATTAGTAGATAACCCAAAACAAATTTCAGCTATTGTAAAAAATATTTCCGGTGTAATTATTGGATTTATATCTGTGCCTTTAGGTATTGGGGGAGGATCTTTAATGGTTCCATTTATGAGGACTTTTGGATATGACATTAGAAAATCAATAGGTACAGCAGCAGCAGTTGGTTTTTTAATTGCTGTAACCGGAACTGTTACAATGATAACCGGCGGTAAAATAATTGATAATGTCAATACTCCCTATAGCGTTGGTTACATAAATTTACTAGGATTTGCAGTATTTGTTCCTGTTACGATGGTTATGGCTCGAATAGGAGCTAAAGTTGTTCATAAAATTGATAAGAAGTTACTCAGTAAAATTTTTGGGATATTTCTAATTTTGGTATCAATACGATCGTTTATCGAGTATTTAAGTATAAACTAAAAATATAAAAATTGACCGACTCCCTTATAAATCTAAATTACTTTTATTTGATTATTTTGATGGTCATGGCTGCTGTGCCAGTTGGTTTTTTTGCTGGACTTTTTGGGATAGGAGGTGGCTTAATATCAGTCCCATTTCTTTTTTTTATATTTGATTTTTTAAATCTTACTAATGATTACACAATGCACTTAGCTGTTGGTACTGCATTTTTCATAACAATATTTACCTCTACAGCTTCAGTTCTTACACACAGAAAACATAATGCAGTTGATTTAAGTATTTTAAAAATTTTTGGATTTTTTGTTATTTTAGGAGTTTTTTTTGGATCTTTTCTAGCAGCTATTTTAAAAACAAAATATTTAGTTCTTTTTTTTTCAATTATTGTTTTCATTTTTGGTGCTTACTTGCTTTTACAACAAGAAAATTCCAATAAAATCAAACCTAGTTTTGGTTTTTTTTCCAAAGCTATTTTAGGATTTATATCTGGTTCAATTTCTGCACCTATGGGTATTACGGGTGCAATGATGAATGTTCCTATATTAAGATTTTTTGGATATCCAATTACAAAAGCTATTGGTAGTGCCGCTGCTATCGGTTGGGTTATTTCCATTTCTGGTACAATAGGATTTTTTTCAACTGGACTTTATTTAGATGTTAGTCTGCCTTTAAGCATTGGTTTTGTAAATATCCCAGCTTTTTTAATATTTATTCCAATCACAACTATAATGGCAAGAGTAGGAGTTAATACAGTACATAAAATGAGTAAAATTAAAGCTCAAAGAATGTTTGGAGTTTTTCTC
>JBNAKH010000017.1:0-7196 GCA_052047495.1 Candidatus Pelagibacter sp. | reverse complement strand
TTATTTATTTTTTGAAATTTATAAAATCCAAATACAGTGAACATTAAATCTTCCTACAGACAGTCATTCCATCTCCAAAAGGCACCATGACCTTTTCAATTCTTTTATCCTTTGAAATAAAATTATTTAAATCCCTAATACTTTTCGTATATTTGTCATTTATATCTTTATTAACAACTTCTCCGTGCCATAAAACATTATCAATAATAACCAAACCCTCTTTATTCAATAAATCTAGTGAAATTTCATAATATTTTTGGTAATTCATTTTATCAGCATCAATAAAAACTAAATCAAATTTTTCATTTCTAATACTCATCAAACTTTCTAAAGCTGGTTTAATTATTGTTTTAATTTTGTGATTTTGATTAGCTTTTTTAAAAAAATTTTGAGCAATTTTATTTGTTTCTTCATTTTTATCTAAGGCAATTATACTCCCCTCATCTGGTAATGCTAAGGCCATAGACAACGTACTTAAACCTGTAAAAGTTCCTATCTCTAGGACTTTTGTAATTTTGGAGATCCTAATAATCAGATGTAAAAATTGACATTGTGAAATAGATATTTGCATTCTTTTAATATCACCAAGTGATAAGTTATAGTCTATTATTTCTTTTTGAATTGGATGTAATTTCAAACCATTCTTTAGTATGTAATCTTGTAAATGTTTTGTGATATTAAGGTCTGAACCCATAACCTTATAATTTTTTCTTCAGGATCTCATTGATCAATTGAGGATTTCCTTTACCACCAGATGCCTTCATTGCTTGACCAACAAAAAAACCAAATAATTTTTCTTTACCTTGTTTATATTCAATAGCTTTTTCTCTGTTCTCATTAATTATTTTGTCAATTAAAGCTTCTAAAGCCTTTGGATCACTTTGTTGTTTTAATCCTTTTTCCTCAACAATTTTTTGTGGATCTTTATCTCCATTAATCATTAATTCAAAAACAGTTTTTGCTATTTTTCCAGAAATAGTTCCATTCTTAATTAGATTTATTAATATAGCGAAGTTCTTGGCACTCACTGGACTTTGAGAAATTTCTAAACCTTTACTATTTAAAACAGCAAATAGTTCTCCTGTAATCCAATTAACTGCTAACTTAATATCTTTGTTCTTGCCCATTTTAGCTACAACTTCTTCAAAGTATTTTGCGGTATCAATATCAGACACTAAAATATTGGCTTCATAAGGAGACAATTTAAACTCTTCGATAAATCTTTTCTTTTTATCATCTGGAAGCTCTGGAATATCATTTTTAAGATCTTCAATAAATTTTTCAGATACCTCCAACGGTAATAAATCAGGGTCTGGAAAATATCTGTAATCATGAGCATCTTCTTTTGATCTCATTGATCTTGTCTCATTTTTCTTTGTATCAAAAAGTCTTGTTTCTTGATCAATAGTCTTGCCCTCTTCTATTAAATCAACTTGCCGATTAGCCTCATATTCTATTGCCATTTGCATAAACTTAATTGAATTAACATTTTTAATTTCACATCGAGTGCCAAATTCTTTTGAGCCTTTTGGTCTTACAGAAACATTTACATCCGCTCTTAAAGAGCCTTCTTGCATATTTCCGTCACAAGTTCCTAGGTACCTCATTATAGATCTTAATTTTTTAATATAAGCATTAACCTCATCTGGGGATCTTAGATCAGGCTTGCTCACTATTTCCATTAAAGCTACCCCTGATCTGTTTAAATCTACAAAAGTATTTTGTGGGTCAAGATCATGAATGCTTTTTCCAGCATCTTGTTCTAGATGTAATCTTTCTATACCTACTTCTTTTTGACCATTAGGCATATCCAAAATAACTTTGCCCTCACCTACTATTGGATCTTTAAATTGCGATATTTGATATCCTTGAGGTAAATCAGCATAAAAATAATTTTTTCTATCAAATACAGAGCGTTTATTAATTTTTGCATTAAGACCAATGCCAGTTTTAATAGCTTGTTTAATACAAAATTCATTTATTACAGGTAGCATTCCTGGAAATGCAGCGTCGACTAAACTTACTTGTGTATTTGGTTCAGCACCAAATTTAGTTGATGAAGAAGAAAATAGTTTTGACTCAGACAATACTTGAGCATGCACCTCTAATCCAATTACAACTTCATATTGATTATCTTCACGATTAATCAAATATTCTGTGTTTTTTTTATTCACTTAATCCACCAATCAGTAATTTTGTTTTTAAAATTTATTTTCTCCTCCATAGCAAAAGCAATGTTTAATATATTTTGTTCATCAAAGGCTTTGCCGATAATTTGTAAACCCAGAGGATAACCTTTTGTATCGTGTCCTGCAGGAATTGATATACCAGGCAGGCCTGCTAAATTAACTGGTACTGTAAATATATCATTTAAATACATCGAAACTGGATCATTTGTTTTTTCACCTATTTTAAAAGCTGAGCTAGGTGTTGATGGCGTTAAAATTGCATCAACTTTCTTATATGCTTCATCAAAATCATTTTTGATTAGTTTTCTAACTTTTTGAGCTTTAAGATAGTATGCATCATAATAACCTGATGATAATACATAAGTTCCAATCATAATTCTTCTTTGAACTTCAGCACCAAAACCTTCAGATCTAGTTTTTTCATACATATCAATTAAATTTTCACCTTTGGCTCTGTATCCATACTTTACACCATCATATCTTGCTAAATTAGAAGATGCCTCTGCTGGAGCAACAATATAATACGTTGGTAAAGCATAACTTGTATGTGGAAGTGATATGTCGATTGTTTCAGCACCACAATCTTTTGCGTATTGAATACCTTTTTGCCAAAGATCCTCAATTTCTTTAGGCATACCATCAACTCTATATTCTTTTGGTATTCCAATTTTTTTTCCTTTTATATTTTTTGTAAGTTTTTTGTTATAATGATTTCTTTTGAAATTGATTGAAGTAGAATCTTTTGGATCATATGTGCTGATTACTTCTTGTAATAAAGCACAATCTTTTACATTTTGGGCCATTGGTCCTGCTTGATCTAATGAGGAGGCAAAAGCTACTATCCCATATCGTGAGCAACTTCCGTATGTTGGTTTTAAACCTACAATTCCAGTAAATGAAGCTGGTTGTCTAATCGATCCTCCAGTATCAGTACCAATTGTGATTGGGGTTAATTGTCCAGCAACTGCTGATGCTGAACCACCCGATGAACCACCAGGAACTAAATTTTTATCAATAGGATTTTGTACGTTTCCAAAATGACTTGTCTCATTAGATGAACCCATTGCAAACTCATCACAATTTAATTTCCCCAGAAGTATTGCACCTTCATTCCAAATATTTTCAGTAACTGTAGACTCATAAGTTGGTACAAAATTATTCAAAATTTTACTACCAGCAGTTGTTTTAACATTTTTTGTGCAGAACAAATCTTTGACTGCCATAGGAATACCGGGTAATTTTAAATTTAAATTTGGGTTCTGATCAAACTTTTTTGCTTTATCTAATGCCGAGGTAAAATCATCTGTGATATAAGCATTTAACTCACTAGACTGTTCAGACCTTTGAATAAATGCTTTGGTCACATCTGTTGATGAAAGTTTCTTATTTTTAATATTCTCTACTAACTCTGTCAAAGATTGTTTTGTAATGTCTGACATTATTCAATTACCTTTGGTACAACAAAATAATCCTCATTATCTTCAGGAGAATTTTTAATTATTTGTTCTCTAATATTTTTACTTTTGATCTCATCAGATCTGAATTTTAAAGTTGTTTCGGCTATTGATGTTAATGGCTTTACATCATCTGTTTTTAATTCATTGAGCTTTTCAATAAATTCAAAAATTGAATTCAAATCATCAGCTAATTTCTCTGCCCTTTTTTCATCAACAGAAATTCTTGATAATTTAGATATGTGTTTTATTGTTTTAAGATCTATACTCATATGCTATTTAGGTATGACGCAAACTATCATTTAAGTTAAAAATATACAATATGATCACGTTAGAGGAATTTAAAAAAAATCACTTAGATAAGTGTAGATTGATAGGCTTAGACCTTGGTTCAAAACGAATAGGAGTTTCAATTTGTGACGAAAAACAATTAATTGCCACACCCTTTATAACTATAGAAAAAAAATCCTCTCAAAACCTTATAGATCAACTTAAATCAATAATCGTCGAAAACAACATAAAGGGAATCATAATAGGAAACCCATTAAATATGGATGGCTCTTCTGGCAAATCTTCTCAATCAGTAAAAGATGTTTCAACGTATATTGAAAAGAACATTGATATTCCAGTTTGTTTATGGGATGAGAGATTATCAACTGTTGGTGCATTTAATCTTTCTAGTCAATTAGATGTGAATGTGAATAAAAGAGAAAAAAAAATTGATGAAAATGCTGCCGCTTTTATATTGCAAGGAGCAATAGATTTTTTGAACAATTAATACTTGCTATTATATAACTTTATAGCTATAGAGTTGGTTTTAATGGCAATTAAATCAAATAAAGCTATTAAAATTTCCCAAAAACATCTGTTAGGTATCCAAGATTTATCTATAAATGATGTTAATCTTATACTTGATGAAGCTCACGATTTTATAAAAGTAAACCAAAGCAAAAATAAAAAAATTGATGCACTAAGAGGAAAAACACAGATCAATTTATTTTTTGAGCCCTCAACAAGAACACAAAGTTCATTTGAATTGGCAGGAAAAAGACTTGGAGCTGATGTGATGTCAATGAATATAAGTAATTCTGCAATTAAAAAAGGTGAAACTCTTATTGATACAGCAATGACACTAAATGCTATGCATCCTGATATTATTGTAATAAGACACCAAGACTCTGGGGCATGTAACCTACTTTCTCAAAAAGTTAATTGTGCAGTTTTAAATGCTGGAGATGGAAGAAGAGAACACCCTACTCAAGCTTTATTAGATGCTTTGACAATCATAAATCGAAAAAAAAAAATTGAAGGTTTAAGAATTGCCATCTGTGGAGATATCCTACATTCAAGAGTTGCGAGATCTAATATTTATTTACTGAATATGTTAGGAGCAGAAGTAAATATAATTGCTCCCACAAATTTGATGCCTAAGGAAATAGAAAAATTTGGTGTCAATACATTTACCGATATGAAAAAAGGATTAAAAGATTGTGATATTGTAATGATGTTAAGATTACAAAATGAAAGAATGACAAGTTCGTATCTCTCATCTAACAGAGAGTATTATGAATATTATGGCCTTACACCAGATAAATTAGAATATGCAAAAGCTGATGCATTAATCATGCATCCAGGTCCAATGAATAGAGGTATTGAGATAGATACTAATTTAGCTGATGATATCAATAAAAGTGTAATTAAAGAGCAAGTAGAACTAGGAGTTGCGGTAAGAATGGCCTGTTTAAAGATTTTTTGTACTTAAATGAAAAAACAATATTTTATAAACGCAAATATAATTGACCCACATAATTCAATTAACGAGACGGGTGGTCTTATAATCTCTGAAGAAGGAAAGATAGAAGCGGTAGGAAAAAAGGTTAATACAAATAATCTTCCTACAAGAGAAAAACCAATTGACTTAAATGGAAAATATATATTTCCAGGTTTAGTTGACATGAGAGTATTTGTAGGTGAACCAGGCTATGAATATAAAGAAAATTTTAGAACCTTAAGTAATGCTGCTTTAGCTGGTGGTGTAACCTCTGTGGTAACAATGCCAAATACTGATCCAATAATAGACAACGTATCTATAGTTGATTTTCTAAAAAGAAGAGGAAGAGATAAATCTCGAATAAACATTTTTCCGTGTGCATCACTTACAAAAAATATTGAAGGAAACAATATGACAGAATTTGGTCTTCTACAAAGTAAAGGTATAATAGCATTTACTGATGGCATTAAAACTATTCAAAATCCCAGATTAATGTCTCGGATAATGAATTCTGCAAAAGATATTGGCTGTTTAATAATGCAACATGCAGAAGATTATGAACTTGCAAAAAATGGGATGATAAATTCTGGCATTATCGCATCTAAATTAGGATTATCAGGTATTCCTGAGATCGCAGAAAGAATTTTGATTGAAAGAGATCTTACTTTACTTGAAAGAGTAAAATGTAGATATCATATTTCTCAATTATCATCGCAAAAATCGATTGAGGTAATCAAACATAGGAAAGAAATCGTAAAATTCACATCCGGTGTTTCGATAAATAATCTCTCTTTAAATGAAAATGATATTGGTGATTTTAGAACTTTTTTAAAACTATCTCCACCTTTGAGGCGTGAGGAAGATAGAATTGCTCTAGTGGAAGGATTAAAGGATGGATTGATTGATGTGATTGTTTCAGATCACAAACCTGAAGATGAAGAGTCAAAAAGATTAACATTTTCTCAAGCTGCAACAGGCGCATCAGGTATAGAAACTCTATTATCTTTAAGTTTAGAGTTATATCATAATGGATCTTTAAAATTAGAAACATTAATTAAAGCGCTTACTTCGAATCCTGCAAAAATTCTCAAAATAGATAAAGGTAACCTCTCCATTGGTAATGATGCAGATTTTTGTATTGTAGATATAAATAAACCATGGATTGTAAAAAAAGAAAAATTGGTTTCAAAATCAAAAAACACCTCAATTGAAGACAAAAAACTCCAGGGTAAGGTCACGAATACATTTGTAAAAGGAAAAGAATTATTTAAGCTTTAGTATGGATATTTTTTTGATAGGTATCATTTCCTACCTTATGGGCTCCATCCCTTTTGGATATATACTTACAAAGATATTTTTAAAAAAAGATATAAGAGAAATAGGATCTGGTAATATTGGAGCCACCAATGCTTTGAGAACTGGTAACAAGACTATTGGTTATTTCACCTTAGGATTAGATATTTTAAAAGCAATTATCCCAGTTGTTTATGTAAAAATTTTCTACCAGGATTTTTTATATATTGCAGCTTTATGTGCCTTTTTAGGTCATGTTTTTCCAATTTGGCTTAAGTTTAAAGGTGGTAAAGGTGTTGCTACCTATGTCGGTATTTTATTTGCTATAAATCTATATTTTGGAATTATATTTTCTGTATGTTGGATTGTAACTTTTTTTATTTCTAAATTTTCATCTCTATCATCTTTAGTGGCTTCGATATCTATACCAATCTATCTATTAATTTCTATTCAGTTTAATCAGGCAATTTTTTTTACGATCATGTTTAT
>JBNAKH010000016.1:0-11757 GCA_052047495.1 Candidatus Pelagibacter sp. | reverse complement strand
TTTCCGAATAAGGTTTCGCTGAAAGATCTGAAAAAAATGACAGATAAAGAGTTTGATAAATATTGTTCAAAAATAATAAAACAATTATGCAAATCAGTGGCTAACGATTTAGATTTTTATGATTTTAAAAGATACCCAGCAGCTAAAGGAGGTGCTTTAAATGAAGTTAATTAAGACATTTGTTTTTTTGTTTCTATTAACTTTTACTACTCATGCATTTGGTAAATCTAATGAGTATTATCAAATGGTGATTACTAATGTTTTAACTAATTGTAAAACCGATGAATGTAGAAAATCTATTTTTGAACAAGAGGTTCATATTGCTTTTTTTAATCTTATGGATGCAATAATTAATCAACTACAATTTGAGTTATCTCAAAAAAAGAAGGAAAAATTATGGTCAAACGAATTATAATTTTACTTTTTTTAACTATTCAATCAGTAAATGCTGATGAATGCACTTACAAAACTGAGACAATTTCGGAAAATGGAGTAATTGTTTCAACAAAACAAATCAAGGTATGTAATGAAACTGTTTATATGAGTAATGGTTTTTGGCATGATCTAATGTATTCAGAACAAGGTAATGAAATGTTTTGGAATGCTATGATTTTTATTTTTTCAATGACAGGAGGTTAAATGAGAATAATACTAATAATGCTAATTGGGTTAATGGTGAGTAATTGCTCAAATACGTATGTAAAAAATAAGAAAAATATTTCTTCACCAAATGATTTAATGAAATTTACTAATGTTTGGTGTGAAAAGAACAAATCTACAGATAAAGTAATTCGAATGTGTGGTCAGGGATGGTCAAAAGATCTGACGATCAGTGAACAGAAAGCAATTATGGATAGTAAACTAAAAATTGCAGATATCACTCAGCATAGTCTAAACAAAAATGAAAAAATTTCTCTTAAAGATAATAAAAAAGGCGTAGATAAATCTTATGAGATGAATGCTGAGAATATATTACAGGAAGCAACAATCTCAGGTTACAAGATAATATCTAAAAAAGTTCTTAAAGAAAAAAATGGTTGGAGAACAATGGTATTACTTGAATATAATTTGATATAAAAAAATAGTCAATTTTGTATTAATTTTAAAAGTTTTTCTTTACTGCTTGTTCTAAAAAGATTGTCGTAGTAAACAACTTGCGTTGGGTATTCTCCATGTAATTCATCGTTCCATCTACTAATCCAACTATGATAGATTCCAAATTTATTAAAAAATTTGCCACCATAACCTGTTCTTCCTTTGTAATCATTGTAAAGAACATCATCGACATACATCTTGATAAATCCTTTGTCTGGATCTTTAGACATTTTGGTATGAAATATTATAGTAGTCCACTTGTTCCTCATGTCATCAATCTTTAGATGCTTATATATTAATCCTTGAGAGTCCATTCCATTTACAGCAAAATATCTAGGTTCTAAATTACCTCTTTTAACTCTAAGCATCATTCTAGGGTGTCTTTGTTGATTAGTATTTCCCCATTCATAAATCTGAAAAAGAGAAGTACTAACAGGTTCAACTGTTTTAAAATCTTTTGGAATAAAAATACTTAGTGAAATCCACTTCTCACCCGTGTATCTAGGTTTTGCGGAATACTCACTTCTTGCTCTGTCTCCCCCTCCATGCCCAACCACAGCATCTCTACCATTATTTGTGCAATCGGAATAATCGCCGTCTTGATCCCTGCCACAATCTCTAGGTAACAATGTTATCTTCCAAGCTTTCTCCCCTAAAGCTGGAGAGGTAACAGTTTCTCTAAACTTATTAAGCTTCTTACCTTTTGCTACACTTTTTTTCCATTGAAGATTTGTAATTTCTTTTGCATCAACTTTGTTTAGAAAATTCAATGGTCCTAGAAAAATTATAATTATAAAAATTGAAAAAAAAATTTTTTTCATAAAACTTATTTAATATTTTCTATATCATTTATGTTAGATAAAGCTTTATCAAATTCAGCCATATTTTCTCTTAAAGCTAAATTAGAAATTGAGTAAACAGCTATTAATAAAAACACCAAAGGCAATGCAGTCACTACTGAGGCATTACTCTTAATAAACAAGATATATAAAATGATAAACAAACCTGAACGAATTAAAAATGTTTTTCTAAAAACACTCATTATTGAAAGCGAATGTTTTATCAAATTAAAAAAGCTCATTTTTGATGGACCATAATATCTACTGCCTCTTGAAGATGGTATTGACAATAAATTATTTTCAATTTTTTTTAGTGATCCTGAAAAACTATTCCAGGTAGCTTTTTCTTTGATCATTTTTTCGACTGTGCTTTTTGGCAAGCATGTATAGTTTCCAAATTTAATTGATTTCCCAGTAAAAGTTAGTGTGATTAATTTATGTAATTGATAGCAAATTTTAAAAATTAATTTTTCTGATCTTTTCACTCTTTCACCGACTATTGGATTGTTGTTTGAATTATCAATTTGATTGATAAATTTTTTAATTTCTTCTGGTCTATCTTCTCCATCTCCATCCATTGGAATTACATAATCAAAGTCTCCATTTTCAAAGATATATTTCAATCCAGTTGCAATACATCTAGCGTGACCTTGATTAATTTTCATATTTAGAATTTTGATTGATTGGATATTGTTAAAATCCTTTTGCTCTTCTTGACGATCATGTGTTGAAGCATCATTGACAATAATCACAGAGATTTCGTGATCTAAATCCAAAATATTATTATCAATTTCATCCAGTAATTTTGAAGCTGATTGCCAGTCATTATAAATAGGTACTAAAATTTTAATCTTCATTCAAAAATTAATATCTTCCCAAACAAACATCACCCACACAAATAAATTGTGATGAATTATTGAGTATCTCTTTATTGTTAAATCCCTCCCACTTTGGTCTAGATTTTAAGTGATATGAGAGGTTACCAGCTTTCCACTCATCGCCAGTTACAAATTGAATTTCTTTATCAAAATCTTGATCCCAAACATATTGAATTTTCATTGCAATTTCTTTTCCAGGATAATCCGTTCGTTTATCTGACTGCGATATTGAAACATAAGAATAAAGAATAGGTGATAAAAAAAATAGAAAAAGAAATCCATAAAGAAACGAATTTATTTTTTTTAAATTAATTTGTGATCTTAGAAGATATAAAAATAACACTCCAAAGAATAAATAAAAAGGCGTCATCCACATTGTTCTAATTTTTGAACCAGTAATCAATGATGTCAGAAACATTAAGATAATAGGCATAAAGTTAATAAATATTAGAAACATCAATTTTTTATCTTTTATATTTAGCTTAAATTTTATCTTTTTAGTGAGTAACCAAATCAAAATGAAGAAAGGAACCAGTATTCCAATTTGTTTTGATAAAAATAATACTGGATTACTAATATGACCTAAAATACCAGAACCTTCTAATCCTGTTCGATTTAATCCATAAGTTATAGTTATAAAATCATTGTTAAAGAGCCAAATTAAATGAGGAACTAATAAAACTAAAAAGACCTCAATTGTTATCAAATATTTAAAATCAAATTTTTTAGTTTTTTTGAAAAAGATTAAATAAATAAACAATAAATCTATTGATACCAAAAGGTAGATAAACAAGTATTTAGATAAAAAACCAACTGCACCAAATAAGCCAACTAAAAAACAATCTGAAAATTTAATTTCCTGTGATGAATAAATTTTCCATGAATAATAAACGACTAATGACCAAAATGGTAATTGACAAACATTTACATTAAATTCAGGAGTGGTGAAATTATAGAAATAGATAGAAACTAGTAATAAAACAGAAATTAAACTTAATTTTAAATCTCTAAAAATTTCAAAAGCAAATTTAAATACGTAATAAAAAGCAATTATCACGAATATTTGACTTAATAAATAATAAACCCAATCTTGTGAACCAAAAATTTGAAAAAATACTTCAGGAAAAAAAGCACTCATGGGTGGATGTTTATTAAAACCCCAATCTAAATTACTTCCCCATGCTAAAGCCTCAATGGTGTCTAGTGGTAAATTTTTATTTGTTAATGAGGGAATCAGTGTCCAAATTATTAAATGCGATAATGCAAAAATAAAAAATATATTATTAATATTTCTATTTAAGACATTCATAAGTAAATATTTACAATAATTAACGTTGCTTGACACCCCTATTTTGCTGAATATACTCCCTCGAATTCAAATTGAAAGATGCCTAAAACTAGTAAAGTTAAAAAAAAGGTTACTAAAGCTAAAACTAAAACTGTAACTAAACCAAAAACTAAGACCATCAGTAAACCAAAAGAGATTAGCAAAGGACCTATTAAAATTTCCAAAACATATATCCCAAAAGAAACTGAAAAATATATGTGTGAAAAACATAAAGTTTTCTTTAGAATGAAATTACAAGAGTGGAAAAAAGAGCTGGTTAGAGCAAATAATGAAGCTCTGTATAATGGCAGTATGGATGATAATAGTATTTCAGCCGATATTGTCGATCAAGCAAGTTCATACACAGATAAAAATGTTGAAATGAAAGCAATCAATAGACAAATCAAACTGATTTCAGAAATTGATAAAGCTTTAGCTAGAATAAGAGAAGATACTTATGGATTTTGTCTAGATACTGCAGAACCAATAGGGCTAAAAAGACTCATGGCAAGACCTGTTGCAAAATATACTATAGCAGCACAAGAAAAACATGAAAAGGACGAAAAAGTTCACGCCGATGACTAAAAAAAAGAAAAGTAAAAAAGTTCATAACCCAATTACCTATAATTTTACCAAAAAATATATTTACTATTATTATGGTTTTTTTTGGGTTCTGTTATTGTTATTCGTATTCATTAATTAAATGAACCAAAAATTAATTTTAATAATTATTGCAATCGTAGCTATAGAACTATCTGGTCATGGAATTTTTGCTTCACTATTTAGATTAATAAGCTCAATGAACTAGGGCGTTGGTGGAACTTCATCCTTATTCATAAATTTAAAACCCTTCTTCACTGCTTCTCTTTCAGATATCTTAACATACCATCTAGTAAGATTTTTATAATTTTTAAGACCAATGTCATGCCACTCATGTCGTGCTATCCAAGGAAAAGTTCCTATGTCAGCGATTGTATAATTTTCTCCAGCCAGAAATCTTGATTGAGATAATCTTTCGTCTAATTCCTCATATATTCTTTTAGATATCTTGAAATATCTTTCTTCGCCAAACTGACTTTTACCAGGATTGTAATGATGAAATTGATGATGTTGTCCCAACATGGGTCCAACATAACCCATCTGCGCCATCAACCATTGATTTATCTCTAATCGATCTTTTGTGTCATAAAATTTTCCACTTTGTTCGGCTAAATACATTAAAATTGCCCCTGACTCGAAAATATTCTTATTATTATCCTGATCAATGATCACTGGTATTTTACTTAATGGACTTATCTTTTTAAATTCAGGTTTAAATTGATCACCTTTGTTGAGATCTATATTGATTACTTTGTATTCATAGCCAATCTCCTCAAGCATGATACTTATTTTTTTTCCGTTAGGAGTATTGGCAGAGTAAAGTTCAATCACTCTTTTTTACCAAGTCTTTTCAGTAAGTTTGTTGAAGTGGTTGTAAATTCAAATCTATATTTTTCATTGGGTCTTGCTAATTTAAAACAAGCTCTTGCAGCTAAAGCACCTTCATGGAAACCAGATAAGATTAATTTTAATTTGCCAGGGTAATTACAAATATCACCTACTGCATAAATTCCTTTTTGATTGGTCTCAAATTTTTCTGTATCTACTGCGATTGTTTTTTTATCAATATTTAACCCCCAATTAGCTATTGGTCCGAGCTGCATAATTAAACCAAAAAAACCTAATACATAATCAGTTTTTAAATTTTTAATTTCATTGTTATCGTGTTTAATATCAATACTCTCTAAATTTGAATTTCCTTTAACGGAAGCCATTTGATATTGAGTATATAAATTTATTTTTCCATCTTTTGCAAGTTGATGCACTTTATCAATTGTGGCTTGTGCACCTCTAAATTCGTTTCTTCTGTGTATCAAATTAACAATACATTCTTTTGATAATTCAACAGCCCAATCTAATGCGCTATCACCTCCACCAAAAATTGATACTGTCTTTCCTTTAAAAATCTTTTTATCTTTTACCGAGTAAAATAAAGATTTATTTTCAAATTTTTCACACTCTTTTGGAGAAAACTTCCTTGGTTCAAATGAACCAACACCACCAGCAATTATTACATTGGGTGTTGAAAAAGATGTACCATTGTTAGTTTTTACCAACCAATTATCATTTTCTTTTTTAACTTCTTCTACTCTTTCGTTTAAATGAAATTTAATATCAAATGGTTTTAATTGATTGATTAAGTTATTTGTTAATTCTTCCCCCGTACATTCAGGCACAGCAGGTATATCATAAATCGGTTTATCTGGATAAAGCTCAATACATTGACCACCAATTTTATCTAAATTATCAACCACTTCACAATTTAGACCAATTAATTTTAATTGATGAGCAGTAAATAAACCTGTTGGTCCTGCACCAATTATTAATGCATCTGTTTTAATCATTTAGGCTTGCTTCGATGGTATATTTACTTCAAGACCATCAATCTCATCTGAGACTACAATTTGACAACTCAGTCTACTATTTGTTTTAGGTTCAAATGCCATATCTAACATATCTTCTTCACCATCTTCTTTTTTTGGAATTTTATTAAACCAATCTTCTTTGACATAAACATGGCAAGTTGCACAAGCCATTCCTCCACCACAATCAGCGTCAATTCCTGGAATATCATTTTGTACAGCCCCTTCCATAACAGTCAGTCCATTTTGAACTTCAACTTCGTGCTTTTGATTGTCATGGGTGATGTAGGTAATTTTAGCCATTTGATCTGATATAGGTATAAAAAAAAATAGGGCAAGTATGTAAAAACATACTCGCCCTATAAATTATTTTAAAGCGTAATTATCTTGCTCTTGCACCAGCTGAACTTACTGCAGCAGCCCAGATTACTAGACCGAATGCAATTTTGTTAATAAAGTCAGCTAAGTTGTAAATCACGTTTAGTGAGTCAGCGTCTACTCCACCTGTTAGGTAACCAAAAATGTAACCTAATGGGTAAATAGCCCATCCTACTGTTACGATCATTCTCATTGCACCAAAAGCAGTAACAAGTGCTTTGTTTCCACTCTTAGCAGCAGCTTTTCCAGCCTCTCCTGAGAATATTTCATATAGAATGTATATCCAACCTGCCATACCGATTACAAAACCAAGTGTAGCGTTGATATATCCAGCTTCTCCTAAATATCCACCGATTAACATTACTAATGAACCGATTAACAATCTCCAGAACATTCCAGAGTTTGCTTTTCTTACAGCTGCTAGAATTAAGTAGAACTCTATCATCTGTAATGGCACAGTAATTAACCAGTCAATATATCTATACACTGTAGGTGAATCACCAGTAGTCACCCATACATCCCTCATGTACATGTAATGGATGAATGCAATACCAGTTACAAGACCAGCAACAGTTACTGACGTTTTCCAGCCAGGAGCCACAGTTCCTCTTTCCATGAAGAAGAAAGCAGTAGCAGCCAACATACCCATTGAGATTATCCAGAAAGATATCCCAACAAAGTCATCTTGAGCTAACATAGTGGTCGCTGCGTTTGCAACACCTGTAATACCGATAAGGGCAACAGCTGCTAATGCAAACATTTTAAGTTTTTTCATAAAAAACTCCCTCTTTAGTTAGTTTTTATTAGTTTATATAAACTAAGCTTAGGTTTCCCCAAGCAAAAGTTGTGGTTAAATACCAAATTAAAAGACTTTATTGAAGACTTAATTGTCATTAATTTACATTGATTTTACTTGTTTTTTAAAATTAAATACAATTTGTGATTTAAAAACAACAACAAATTATAACAACGAATCAAAATAACTATGTCAGACAAATTCAGCAAAATTTACGATCTTTCTATCAAAGATCCTGAAAAATTTTGGCAGGAGGCTGCAAATGACATCTTTTGGTTTAAGAAACCCACAAAAATTTTAAATAAATCTAATCCCCCTTTTTACAAATGGTACGAAGATGGAGTGACCAACACATGTTACAACGCCTTAGATTTTCATATTGACCAAGGAAAAGGTGATAAAACTGCTCTAATTTACGATAGCCCCATTACAGGGAACAAAAGTAAGTTCACTTACAAAGAATTAAAATCAAAAGTTTCGAAGTTTGCAGGCGCACTTAAGGATCAAGGTGTCAATAAAGGGGATCGAGTAATAATTTACATGCCAATGATACCTGAAGCGGTTGTTACAATGCTGGCTTGCGCAAGAATAGGTGCAATTCATTCAGTGGTTTTTGGTGGATTTGCTTCAAATGAGCTTGCTAGCAGAATTGATGATAGTAAAGCAAAACTTTTAGTGACGGCTTCGTGTGGTTTTGAACCAGGAAGAACTGTTGAATACAAACCTTTAGTAGACGAGGCAATCAAACAAGCTCAACATAAAATTAGTAAGATGATTTTATTTCAAAGAAAAGGTCACGAGGTACAATTAAATGCACCAATGGAGATAAGTTGGGATGAAGCACATGCTAATGCAAAAGATACTGATTGTGTTGAAATGAATTCAAATGAATTTGCTTATATACTTTATACATCAGGTACCACTGGAACTCCAAAAGGGATCGTTAGAGACATTGGAGGTCACATTGTTGCATTAAAATGGACGATGAAAAATATTTATAACATTGATGAAGATGATATTTGGTGGTCAGCAAGTGATATTGGTTGGATTGTTGGTCACTCCTACATTGTCTATGCTCCATTGTTCAAAGGATGCACCACAGTATTGTTTGAAGGTAAACCTGTCGGTACACCAGATGCTGGAGCGTTCTGGAAAATTATTTCTGATTATAAAGTAAAATCTTTATTCACCGCACCAACAGCTTTTCGAGCAATTAAAAAAGAGGATCCTGAAGGAAAATTCTTTTCTAAATATGATTTAACAAAATTCGAGAGTCTTTTTCTTGCAGGAGAGCGTGCGGATCCTGATACAATAAAATGGGCAGAGAATTTATTAAAAGTTCCAGTAATAGATCATTGGTGGCAAACTGAAACAAGTTGGGCGATTAGTTCAAATTGTACTGGTATTAAAATGATGAAAACAAAATATGGCTCAGCCTGTAAGGCTGTACCAGGTTATGATGTTAAAATTATAAAATCAGATCAAACGTTAGCTAAGCCAAACGAGATGGGAGATATTGTAGTAAAGTTACCTTTGCCTCCTGGAACTTTTCCAACTCTATGGAATGCAGATCAAAGATATAAAGAAAATTATATGTCAAATTATGAAGGTTATTATCAAACCTATGATGCAGGTCACATTGATGAAGATGGTTACATCTGGATTATGTCGAGAACTGATGACATTATCAATGTTGCAGGTCACAGATTATCGACGGGAGCAATAGAGGAAGTTTTATCAGAGCACCAATCAGTTGCTGAATGTGCGGTGCTTGGTATAGCTGATAAATTAAAAGGCCAATTACCTATTGGATTAATTGTTTTAAAAGCAGGAGTGGATAAAGATAATGAGATTATTTCTAAAGAATGTGTTCAAATGGTGAGAGATAAAATTGGACCAGTGGCAGCGTTTAAAGTTGCAATTGTTATAAAAAGACTTCCAAAAACAAGGTCAGGTAAAATTTTAAGAGGAACAATAAGAAAAATTGCTGATAGTGTTGAATATAAAATGCCTCCAACTATTGATGATCCTGCCATTTTAGATGAGATCAAAGAGGATTTAATCAAAAATAATATTCTAAAAAGTGCTTAAAACTTATTTATTTCTAATCGGTGCAATTTTTTGTGAGGTAGCAGGAACTATGTTGCTGCCGGTTTCACAAAACTTCACCAAACTTATTCCTACAACTTTTCTCGCGATGTTTTATTTAACTGCTTTTTATCTACTGACTTTTGTGGTGAACAAGCTTCCAATAGCCATTGTTTATGCTACCTGGAGTGGTCTTGGAATATTTACAATTGCAATATTGGGATATATTTTTTTCAAACAAACTTTGGCTTGGCAAGCAATATTAGGATTATTTTTAATTGTAATTGGAGTAGTATTAGTAAATAGTTTTACAATTAAACTTAATTAAACTCTAATGGGGTTCCTTCTGGATCTCCTATAATTTTTCCATCTTTCATTTTTGTTTTACCAGCAATAATAGTGGCTACAGGTGTTCCTTTAAACTCAACATCATTAAAAGGTGACCAGCCACATTTACTCTCAATATTTTCATTTTTAATCACAATCTTTTTATTCATATCGACAATCGTGAAATCCGCATCATAACCCTCTTTAATAAATCCTTTATTCTTGATGCCAAAAATTTTAATTGGATTTTCACACACTAAATTCATTAATTGATTAAGTGATAATTTTCCATCATTAACATGGTTTAACATCACTGGCATTAGTGTTTGTACACCAGGCATACCAGAGGGTGAGTTGGGATATTCTTTATCTTTGTTTGCTTTTAAATGTGGGGCGTGGTCTGAGCCAATTGTGTCATTGATATTATTTTTAACTGCATACCATAATCGATCATAATGAGATTTATCTCTGATTGGCGGATTCATTTGAGCATATGTTCCAAGTTTGTCATAACAATCTGGAGCATAGATCGTTAAATGCTGTGGGGTAATTTCAAAAGTAATGTTACCTTTGTGTTGAGATAAAAAATCTATCTCTTGCTTAGTGGTAATATGAAGAACATGAGCTTTCTTATTATACTTTTTTGCAATTCTAACAATTCTTCTAGTTGAGGAAATAGCACACTCTTCACTTCGCCAAACAGGGTGTGAATGCACATCTCCATTTTTAATCAATTTTTTATTCCTGTTTAAAATTTCCTCATCTTCTGAATGCACTGCAACTATTTTTGAGCAATGTTGAAAGACTTTATCAATGTCTTCTTCAAGAGCTACTAAAAGATTACCTGTTGATGAACCTACAAATAGTTTGATACCACAGCATCCCTCTAAATCTTTCAGCTCTGCTAATTGATTAACATTTTCTGCTGTTGCTCCAAAATAGAAAGCGTAATTGCAATACATTCTTTTTTTTGCAAGATCTAATTTTCTTTGAAATTCTTTTATATTGGAAGTAGGTGGATTTGTATTAGGCATTTCAAATACTGCAGTGATACCTCCTGTGACCGCAGCTCTACTTCCAGAATGAAGATCCTCAGTGTCTGTTGAACCTGGTTCTCTAAAATGAGTTTGCGTATCAATACATCCAGGCAAGACTATTTGGTTTTTTGCATCATACACTTCTCTTGCTTCTTCTGATACTTCACCAATTTTTGATATTTTGCCGTCTTTAACAGCAACATCTCTATTTTCTAATTTTCCATTAATATAACATTGCCCATTTTTGATTATTAGATCTAACATTTTTGAGAAAAGTTATTATATTAAAATCAGATATCAATCAAATATGAATAATAGTGTTTATATATTAGAAGATAGAGCCATACTTTACGTCAATGGTTCAGATGTAAAAGATTTTCTACAAAATCTGATTAGCAATGACATCAATAAGGTTACAGATAACTCCAGTTGTTTTGCATCATTGTTTACTCCACAAGGCAAGTTTTTATATGAATTCATAGTAGTGAAACATAAATTAGGTTACTTTATTGATTGTGAAAAATCTCAGT
>JBNAKH010000015.1:0-2097 GCA_052047495.1 Candidatus Pelagibacter sp. | reverse complement strand
TCCTTAGGTGAGAAAGCTAAAATACAAAAGATTTCTTTTATTGGTGATAAGATATTTAAAGATAAAAAATTGAAAGGAGTGATCCTTAGTGAAGAATATAAACCATGGAAATTTTTGTCCGGAAAAAAATATTTGAACGAGGCAATGATAAATTTTGATGAAAGACTACTCAAAAATTTTTATCTCAATAAAGGTTATTATAATGTTGTAATAAATTCATCTTTTGCAAAAGTGACTGATGACCAAAAGTTTGAATTAATTTTCAATATTGAGGCAAATCCAAAATTATTTTTTGGTGATTTAAAAATAGATTTACCTAATGATTTTACAAAATCAAACTACGATGAAATTGATAAATTTTTTAAAAAATTAAAAGATGAACCTTATTCAATTAATCAAGTTGAAAATATTTTAGAAAAAATTGAAATGATCACTGTTAATGAACAATATGAGTCAATAAAAGCAAGTGTAAAAGAGAGTATAATCGCTGATAAAATTAATATAAATTTTAAAATTGAGGAAACCGAAAAATTCTTTATCCAAAAAATAAATATTTTTGGAAACAATGTTACGAGGGAGTCAGTTATAAGAAATCAAATTGAAATTGACGAAGGTGATCCTTTCAATCAAATTCTTTATGCTAAATCTTTGAATAATATAAAATCTCTTAATTTCTTTGAAAGTGTCGATGGAAAAATTATAGATGGAGACGAATTTAATACAAAAATTATCAATATAAATATAACTGAAAAACCTACAGGTGAAATTTTTGCAGGAGTTGGAACTGGAACAGAAGGTTCGAGTTTTTCTTTTGGTATTAAAGAAAATAACTACTTAGGACGAGGTGTTAAGGTAGATAGTGCTATAGGTATTTCAGAAGAAAAGTTCAAAGGTAAATTCTTAGTATCTAATCCAAACTATAAAAATTCAGACAAAAGCCTTAATATGTCACTTGAAGCAACATCTACTGATAGATTAGATACATCTGGATATAAATCTAATGTAACTGGTTTTTCCATAGGAACACAGTTTGAATATTTAGATGATTTAAGATTTGGAATATCAACAAGAAATACAATTGAAAAGATTGATGTTGATTCTACAGCATCAGCGAGACAAAAAAAACAAGATGGAAATTATTTTGACAGCTTTATCGGCTTAGATTTTTTTTATGATAAAAGAAATCAAAAATATCAAACAACAAGTGGTTTTTATAGCAATTATAATTTGAGTATGCCAATTTTAAGTGACACTAATACTTTTACAAATGAATATAACTATAAAATTTTTAAAGAGTTTTATGAAAATAATGTTTCAACTTTTTCATTTATGTTAAAAGGCGCAAGCTCTATAAGTGGTGATGATATTAAACTTTCAGAGAGATTATATATTCCTGGAAGAAAGTTGAGAGGATTTGAGTCCGGTAAGGTTGGACCAAAGGATGGTAGTGATTTTATTGGAGGAAATTTTGTATCAAGTATTACTGCTACTACTACAATACCAAAAATATTAGAGAATGTTCAAAATGTAGACATAGTAATGTTTGCAGATGCTGCAAATATTTGGGGTGTCGACTATAATAGTTCTTTGGACAAAAATGGTATTAGAAGTTCAATAGGTTTAGGACTAGATTGGTTAACACCTGTTGGACCTTTAACTTTTTCCTTTGCTCATCCAATTACAAAAGAACCAACTGATATAGAAGAAACATTTAGATTTAATATAGGCACCAGTTTTTAATGAAGATTATAAAAAAATTTTTCACTATTTTTATAGTGTTGATACTCTCAACATTCCAATCATATAGTCAGGATAAAATCGTATATCTAGACCTAGACAATGTCGTATATAATACAATTGCTGGTAAATCGATAATAAGTAAACTTGAAAAATCGAAAAGGACAGCATTATTAAAATTTGAAAAAAAAGAGAAAGATTTAAAAAAAATTGAAGACGAAATAAAAAAACAAAAAAATATTATTTCCGAGGAAGAATTAAGAAAAAAACTAGTTGTATTTAGGAATGAAGTAAATAGTTTCCGTCAAGACAGACAAAAAGTCATTAATGAATTTAATCAGAAAAAAAAAGATGAGTTTG
>JBNAKH010000014.1:0-10686 GCA_052047495.1 Candidatus Pelagibacter sp. | reverse complement strand
CTGAATATAATTATCAAACTTTTCTGGCAAAAGATTTAAAAGAAAAAGATTTAGACAAATTTAAAATTCAATCAAAAAAACCACAAACTCTTTTTATAACGGGATTAACATTATTTCTTTCTGAGTCTGAATCATTAAATGTAAAAGTTGTAAATAAAGATGTGGTTTTATTTAAATCTATCGATAAAGAAAAAAATTATTCTGAGTCAGGTATTATTACCAGGAAAACAGGTGAATTAATTCACGAAATTACCAAAAATATAAAAAGTGAAAATTCTGAAAAATATATTTCTATTTATTCTTGCACTGAAAATGACAAAAAAGTCTAATTTTTTTTTAATTGTTTTTGTGTAAACTATGCTCATGAAAAAATTTCTTCTAACCATAATTTTAAGTTTCTTAATTTCATCGGTTGCTTTAGCTAGAAGCACCGGATGTAAGGAGGGTAATTGTGAAAATGGTTTCGGTAAGTGGGTTTACACTGACAAAACAACTTACGAAGGAGAGTGGGTAGGTACAAAAAAAAATGGCCAAGGTGTTGAGACTTGGCCAAATGGATATATTTACAAAGGCGAATTCAAGAATAGTGAATGGAGTGGAATTGGTATTTTGACTTTTCCCGATGGGTCAACCTATGAAGGTGAATGGGCTAAAGGATTTATGAATGGTAAAGGAACTTTTACTTGGGCTGATGGATCAGTGAAATCTGGAATTTGGAAAAACGGTAAATTACAAGATTAAATGTCAAAAGAAAGTAACTTAGATAAGATTAAAAATTTACCTGAATTCACTAAACAATTTGGTGGGTTAGTAATTATTATCCTAATAGTCATATCATCTTTTTTCGTTTTAAACATTATGTTTGGTGGAGGTGATGAATTGGTAAGAAAAATGAAACTTGAGGAGGAAAGAATTGCTCAAGAGAAAAAACTAAGTGAGCTTATTTCAAAACTTCCTTCTGGCATATTAGTTACATTTGATGGCACAGATCATTTTAAACTAAGTGATGAAGTATATGAACAAGTTTGTAAGGCAACAAAGTTGATCCCACAACGTGCAATAATGGGTGCAAATTTTTTAAATTTTAGAGCTCATGAAATTTATACAATTAACGGAAATAAAATTGATGAGACATTTGTAAAATGGGATGACACAAAAAATAAGTGTTTTGCAGGTTTTACAGTAAGTGGAAACAATGTAGGGGTAAATGAGTCGATAACTGTTAGTGGTGAGGCCCTTAGTTTCTTAAGTACTGGAATTGATACTAGAGTTTATTTTATTAAAAATTTTTAAGGGGAAATGGTTACAATATTATGGATTTAATTTTACCTTATTTTCATATAACTTAATTAAGATTTATGGCTGAGACAGTAATCAAATGTGAAAATGTCTACAAAATTTTTGGATCAAATGCCAAAAAAATGCTTCAAGAGTC
The DNA here is from genome assembly GCA_052047495.1 of Candidatus Pelagibacter sp. Lineage (GTDB taxonomy): Bacteria > Pseudomonadota > Alphaproteobacteria > Pelagibacterales > Pelagibacteraceae > Pelagibacter. The sequence goes on along the minus strand of JBNAKH010000014.1, from coordinate 9,251 downwards.
AAATGGAAATGTTGATGCCAAAACTTTTCAAAAAAATGGATGTATCGTAGGTGTAAACAACGCATCATTTGAAGTCTCAAAAGGTGAGATGTTAGTTGTGATGGGTTTATCTGGTTCAGGTAAATCAACATTATTAAGATGTATATCTAGATTAACAGATGCAACAGGTGGGAAAATTTTCATTGAAGGACAAGATCTATTACAACTAAACAACAAAGAGCTTATTGAGCTAAGAAGAAATAAAATGGGTATGGTTTTCCAAAGCTTTGCTTTACTACCTCATAAAACAGTTGTGGAGAACATCGCTTTTCCACTTCAGATTAAAGGTATTAAAACTGAGGATAGCATCAGTAAAGCAATGGATATGGTCAAGCTAGTTGGACTTGATGGAAGAGAAAACTATTTTCCAAGAGAATTATCTGGAGGACAGCAACAACGAGTTGGTATCGCTAGATCTCTGGCAGTCGAACCAGATATTTGGTTTTTGGATGAACCATTTTCAGCTTTAGATCCTTTAATAAGAAAAGAAATGCAAGATGAATTTTTAAGACTTCAAGAAAAATTACAAAAAACAATTATGTTTATTACTCATGATTTTGATGAAGCTTTAAAACTTGCTGATCGTATCGCAATTATGAAAGATGGTATAATTGAGCAATTAGATACCCCTGCTAATATTGTTTTAAATCCAGCCACAGAGTATGTGCGAAAGTTTACAGAAGAGGTTCCAAGAGAAAAAGTTTTATTAATTGAAGATGTAATGGATACATCTAAAAATGATTTAGGTGATTTAAAAGTTTCAAAGGATGAAATAATTGAAAATGTTGCAGAAAAAATTCTTACTCAAGAAAAAGCTGTAGCTGTGATCGATAGTAAAAATGAAATTGTGGGCTCTATAAACCCAACTAAAATTATTAATACAGTTTTTGGAGGAAGAAAAAATAATAATTAATTATGGAGTTTTTAAAAAAATACCCCAAAACATTTCAATGGTTATTTTTATTAATCGTATTTTTTGCTTTATGTTTCGCTATTGAAGTTCCAGAAACATATAAATTTATCCGTGGCCAAGCAGAATTTGTAAAAGATCCAAATCAGAGTAGTTATGTGTTTTTAGGTAAAGAGGTGAGATATTATGCCTTTGATGTTTTTTGGCGGTTACCGCCATTACTAGGCTGGCTACCTATTTGGATAAACGACTCTTTATTTTTCTTAATGAATGAATGGATGCCAATAGAGGTTTGGAATGAAGATACACAAGAGTTTAAAAGTCGTCCTATAGTTTTACAAATAAGTAGAAATTTAACAGCGTTTATGACTTTCTTAATACAGCTAATAAGAGAGGTTTTATTAGGTGGTCTTGAAACTATAGTGGCATTTAGCAGTTGGGATTGGATTGATAAAAATCCTTGGGCTGAACTTCCAGGATTACCATGGACTATTGTAGCAGCAGGTGCAGCAATCCTTTCATATAAGGTGAGTGGGAAAGGTCTAGCATTGTTTGCTGGTTTAACGATGATCTATATTTCAATATTTGGTCAATGGAAACCATCTATGCAAACTCTTTCATTTATATTAGTGGCAGCACCCTTGTCGTTTATTTTTGGGTTAGGTTTAGGAATAGCAGCATTTAAAAGTAAACGTGTCGAGAAAGCTCTTTATCCAATATTATTAGTGATGCAGACTATGCCGCAATATGCGGTATTGGTTCCTGCTTTAGTTCTTTTTGGAGTTGGTGATCATGCTGCAGTTATAATCACCATGGTTGTAGCTATACCACCAATGATATTACTAACCATATTAGGTTTAAGAGCAGTACCTCCAGAAGTTATTGAAGCTGGCAGAATGAGTGGGTGTAACAATTGGCAATTAATGTTTAAAGTTTTAATTCCAACTGCAAGAAGAGATATTCTAATTGGTGTCAACCAAGTCATTATGGTGTGTTTTTCCATGGCAGTAATCTCAGCTTTTATTGGTGCAAAAGGTTTAGGATTTAATCTGCTATTGGCGCTAAATCAGTTAAATATAGGATTAGCACTAGAAGCAGGCTTGTGTATTAGCTTAATTGCGATTTTATTAGATAAAATGTCATTAGCTTGGGCTAATAAACAAACAGATTATTTTGGTAATCTGACATTCTTTCAAAGAAATAAAAATATCTTATTTTTTGCAGCAACAGTAATTGTTGGAATAGTACTGGCTTATATTGGAACCTTTTTATTTAAAGGAAGTTTTAATTATCTATTTGAAGTTCCACACAATAAAGGAATATCAACTGCTGATTTTTGGAATAAAGGGGTTGATTGGATTTTTGATACTTTTTTTGTTTATATTAAAGCATTTAATACATGGCTCATTCAAGAGGTACTTCAACCGATGAGGGCTTTATATTTAAGGATGCCAGCTGTAGCAACTATAGTTTTAGTTGTTGGTGCAGGATATCTCATTGGCGGAATTCGTTCAGCTTTAGTTGTTTGTGGATTGACACTATTTATTGCCTTAAGTCCTTGGTGGGATAGAGCTTTAGTAACGACTTATATGGCAACATTTGGAGTAATTGTATCTTGTACTATTGGATTTACAGTTGGAACATTATGTTTTCAAAATAAACGCTCTGCTAATTTCATGTTAGGAGTATGTGATATTTTTCAAACATTCCCATCATTTGTTTATCTAATTCCAGTGATGATGTTATTTGGTATTACGGATACATCTGTTTTAATAGCTGTTATAGTTTATGCAACAATACCTGCTACTAGATACACCATTGAGGGATTGAGGAGTGTTCCTGCTGGCTTACACGATGCTGCAACCATGTCAGGTGTCAATAAATTTCAAAGATTAACAAAGATAGAATTTCCTTTAGCTTTTCCTCACATGATGCTTGGTATAAATCAAACAATTGTATTTGCTTTATTCATGGTAATTATTGGAGCTTTCATTGGTACTGAAGATTTAGGACAATATATATTAAAAGCACTATCAGATAAAAAAGGTGCTGGGATTGGGTTAACACTTGGTATTTGTGTAGCTTTTATAGCTCTTATATTTGATAATCTGATTAGATCTTGGGTTGAAAAAAGAAAAAAACACCTAGGTATTGATTAAAACTTAATTATTTATTCAAAAAAGTTTTTAAAGTATCATCCATTGCTTTTGCCCAAGGCGTGTGGTGAACCGGTGCAACAGATCCTGTTACCGGGGATGAAAAAGATTTATCTCTATAAGTTGATATGTCTTCAACTTTATGATGTTCCCATTCTTTAAAATGTTTTCTTATTAATTCAAAATCAATTTTAGGATAATCAGACATTTCATGTAGCTCCTTGGTATACTCTGTTTGAAAATCAATCATTTGATCAGGATTTTCAAGCTTTTCTTCCATTGCAACCCATTTGTTTATGTCATTTTCAATTTCTTTACTATCAGGCATTTTTATTTTACCCATAACTACATCACGAGCATACCAAGCTTGGCAATCGAACATATTAAATGTATGAAATTGATCCTGCATGCCAAGATACATTAGTTTATGATTATCTTCCCAGACTACACCTTTGTATAATTTAGGTGGATAGAGTCTATTTCTTGTCTTCAGTTGTAAGTTTTCCTCTAAAAATGGAAAATGGTGTAAGTATCCTGTACATAAAATTATAACATCGGTTTCTTGTTCAGTACCATCTTTAAAGATAGCTTTCTTTCCATCTAGTCTATCTAAGTAATGGACTTCTTTCATACCTTTAGGCCATTTGAATCCCATTGGGTTGTGTCTATATCCAATAGTTACACTTTTTGCTCCATACTTATTACATTGAAGCGCAATATCTTCAGCTGAATAACTACTGCCTAATACCACAATATTTTTACCTCTAAACTCTTCTGCGTCTCTAAAGTCGTGGGAGTGCATAATTCTTCCTGGGAATGATTTCATTCCTTCGTATTCAGGAATAAATGGAACAGAAAAATGACCAGTTGAGACAATTACAAAATCGAAGTTTTCTTTTAAAATTTTATCATTTACTTTGTCCTGATAGCTAATTTCAAATTTTTCATTTTTAAAGATTGTATTGATGACCCTTGTATTAAATTTAACTTTATTTTTTAAATTTCCACTTTTAGCTCTCCCAACTATATAGTCGTATAGTACCTCCCTTGGAGGAAATGATGGAATTGCTTTGCCAAAATGTTCATCAAAAGAGTAGTCAGCAAACTCCAAACATTCCTTGGGTCCATTAGACCAAAGATATCTATACATACTATTTGGAACTGGATCTCCATACTGATCAGAACCTGTTCGCCAACTATAATTCCAGAGACCACCCCAATCTTCTTGTTTTTCAAAACAAACTACTTCAGGAATTTTTTCACCTTTTTTTTCTGCTTGCTCAAATGCTCTTAACATTGATAAGCCACATGGACCTGCACCGATAATAGCTACTTTACTCATAAGATTTAATAAAAATTAAGTTTATTTTACTAACAAAATATTAAAATTTAAAATAAAATAATGACTTAATATGAAAATTGACATAAAAAATTTTCACGTATGTGTTGCATTTTAAATTTTCATTTAATTAATATTTTTGAATTTAAATCAATATGAAAAAATTTTTAATAATTGGAGGAGGGGCCATGGGATCTGCTTTTACAATCCCCTGCCTAGAAAATAAGAATGATGTTGTAATTACTGAGCCTTATTCAAAAAAATTCATAAAAGAATTATCCTCAAAAAGAAAATACCATTCTGCATTAAAAATGAATTTGCCAAAAAAACTTAAATTTCGAAAATTTTCTGGTGATTTATTAAAAGAAAAATTTGATTTAATAGTAATTGCTTTAAGTTTACCTGGTATAGACTTTATTGGCAAGGAGTTGAAGAAAAATAAAATTAATACACCTTTGTTGGTTCTTACCAAAGGATTAAAATATATATCTAGGAGTAAGAAAATTTTTACTATTTCTGAAAAACTTCAAAAAGTTTCTGGGATAAAAAATATTTCGGTTTTAAAAGGTCCATGCTTAGCAAAAGAATTGGCGAGAAAACATCAAACAAGTGTAATAATTGTAAATAAAAATATAAATTTTGCAAAAAAAATAGGAAAAAGAATTTCTACAAAATATTATTTAAATGAATTCTCAAGAGATATTATTGGTGTTGAGGTCTGCTCAGCAATTAAAAATATATATGCAATGATTATAGGTGCTGGTCAAAGTCTAAATACGTCATCAAGTTTATTTCAAAGATCAATTAATGAAATGAAATATTTGACAAAATATTTTAAAGGAAAAGAAACAAGTACACTTGGACTTGCTGGTGTGGGTGATTTATATGTTAGTGCTGCGGGTGGTCGAAATAGTAAAATGGGCAGTTACTTAGGAAAAGGATATACATTTAAAAATGCAAAAAAAAGATTTATGCCTAATGACACTGTTGAAGGAGAACAGTTAGTTAGAGAAATTGCCCCATATATTATGAGAAAAATTGATAAGAAAAAAATTCCTTTAATGATTAGTTTATTTAGAGCAATATTGAATAATAGAAAACTTACAATCATTTAAAAAAATATGAAATCTAATTGGAATTATCCAACAACAGTTTGGGTGGGCAAAGATAGAATTAAAGATTTAGGTGAAGCTTGCCATAATTTAAAGATTAACAATCCATTATTTGTTACTGACAAAGATTTAGTAAATCTTCCATTTATTAAGAAGGTAATTAGTGAAACTAAAAAAAAGTTTAAAAAATTAATATTATTTTCAAATTTTACAGGAAATCCATTTGGTGAGAATGTCGATGAGGGTGTGAAAGAATTTAAACAGAATGATTGTGATGGTGTAATTACGATTGGCGGAGGAAGTGCAATTGATGTTGGGAAAGCTATAGCTTTTATGTCAGGTCAAAGTAGACCTATTTGGGATTTTGAGGATGTTGGAGATTATTGGAAAAGAGCTAATGATAAAAATATTTTTCCAATAATTGCAATTCCGACTACTGCAGGAACAGGATCTGAAACTGGTCGAGCATCTGCAATCATTAATAAAAAAACGGGTGTTAAAAAAATTATATTTCATCCAAAAATTTTACCTTCAATTGTTATTCTTGACCCAAAATTAACTATTGAGCTTTCTCCAAGGTTAACTGCTGCAACGGGGATGGATGCATTAGCTCACAATCTTGAGGCATATTGTGCACCAAGCTTTCATCCTATGGCAGATGGTATTGCTTTGGAGGGAATGAAACTTGTTAAAAATTCACTTGTTGTTGCATACCAAGATGGAAAAAATATTGAGGCTAGACAAAATCTTTTGGCAGCTTCGTCAATGGGTTCAACAGCTTTTCAAAAGGGATTAGGTGCAATTCATTCATTGAGCCATCCTGTTAATGCTCAATATAATATTCATCATGGATTGAGTAATGCAATTTTTATGCCGTATGTATTAACTTTTAATAAATCTATTATAGAAAAAAAAATTATCTCAATTTGTGATTATTTAGATTTAGATAAAAATTTTGAAAGTTTTTTATCGTGGATTTTGAATTTAAGAAAAGATTTAGCAATCCCTCATAAACTATCTGAAATTATGGATTGTTCCAAACTAGATTTAAATAAATTATCTCTAATGGCTTTAGAAGATCCATCTACTAGTGGTAATCCAAAAAAAATCAATCAAGAGGATCTTAAACTGATGTATCAGCATAGTATTTCAGGAGAATTGTTTGAATGAAAAAAATATTAATTGTAGAGGGAAACTTAAGAGAAGAAAATGAGAGCTTTTCAGAAAATGGTATTCAAACACATACAGAAAGCTTAAAGGACAGCTTAAGCCATTTTACTGATGAACTTTCATTTGATGTTGTTAACCCCTCTTCAGATCAAAATATTCAATTAATATCAGATCAACTCGAGCAGTATGATGGTCTTATTTGGGGTGGAAGTAGTTTAAATATTTATAATGATACTCCAGAAATTAGAAGGCAAATCGAATTCATGAAAAATTGTCAAAATAAAGTAGGGAAAATTTTGGCAATTTGTTGGGGCATGCAAGTAGCAGTCACAGCAGCAGGTGGCCAAGTTAAAAAGGCTGATAATTCACATATTGGTATAGCAAATGAAATAGAGATAAATAAAAATGGAATAAAACATCCTCTTTATAAAAATAAAGATAAAAAATTTAATTCCCCAGCATTCAATTTTGATGAGGTGGTAAAAATACCTGATAAAGGAATTTGTTTAGCCTCGAACAAGATTAATAAAGTTCAAGGTTTATATTTTGAGGTTAATAAGACAAAAATTTGGGGACTACAATATCATCCAGAAATAACTTATGAAAAAATGATTAATCTTATTGAGTTTAGAAAAGAAAGATTAATTGAAAGTAGAAAAGTATTTAAAGATGACACTGAAGTTCAAAAACACATTGCTTTTATCAAAAAAGAAATTTCAGTTTCAGATAAAGAAAAAAGAATGTTAGAGCTTAAAAATTGGCTTAATGAATTAAATTAAAATAACCCCTCGATTTCACCTTTTTTATTAAGTTTAATAGAGTCTGCTGCTGGTACCCTTGGTAATCCAGGCATTGTCATTATTGCTCCACACACAACAACTATAAATTCAGCTCCTGAGGAAAGCCTTATTTCTCTAATTGGTAATGAGTGACCTGTAGGTGCACCTTTGAGATTAGGATCAGTTGAAAAACTGTACTGAGTTTTAGCTACACAAATTGGTAATTCTCCATAACCTGCTTCTTCAAAACTTTTAAGTTGATCTCTAATTTTTGTATCAGCAATGACTTCATCGGCTCTGTAAATTTCTTTTGCTATTGTTTCAATTTTTTTAAACAATGGTGTTTTACTTTCGTATAAAAATTTAAATTTATTTTCATTTTTTTCACATAAATCAGCAACATGCGAAGCTAATTCTTTTGTACCTTCTCCTCCATTTGCCCAGTGGGTACAAAGACTCGCTTTTATTCCTAATTTATTACAAAAATCAACTAAAGCCTTTACCTCATCGTCAGTATCTTTTATAAAATGATTTACAGCTATCGCTACAGGAAGACCAAATTTTTTTACATTTTCAACATGCCTTTCAAGGTTGACCAAACCTTTTTTTAGTGCTTCAACGTTTTCATTTTTAAGATCATCTTTGGCTACACCACCATGCATTTTTAATGCTCTAATTGTAGCAACAATAACCACGCAACTTGGTTTTAAATTGGATTTTCTACATTTAATATCTAGAAATTTTTCAGCACCAAGATCTGCACCAAACCCAGCTTCAGTTACCACATAGTCAGCTAATTTAAGTCCAGCTTTAGTTGCGATTACAGAATTACAACCATGTGCAATATTAGCAAAAGGACCACCATGAATTATTGCAGGATTATTTTCTAATGTTTGAGTTATGTTTGGTCTTATAGCTTCTTTCAACAAAACAGTCATAGGTCCCTGTGCTTTTAAATCTTTAGCATATATTGGTTTTTTCTCTCTTGTGTAAGCAACAGTAATATTTCCAATTCTATTTTCTAAATCTTCCAAATTATTAGCCAAGCAAAAGATAGCCATTATTTCTGAAGCAACTGTAATATCAAAACCATCCTCTCTTGGGAATCCATTAGCGACACCACCTAGATTAATATTAATTGATCTTAATGCTCTATCATTCATATCTAAAACTCTTTTCCAAACAATTCTTCTTACATCTATATTAAGTTTATTTCCCCAGTAGATATGATTGTCTATTAATGCAGATAAAAGATTATGTGCAGATGTAATTGCATGAAAGTCACCTGTGAAATGAAGATTAATTTGTTCCATAGGAACAACTTGAGCATAGCCACCGCCAGCAGCTCCACCTTTCATTCCAAAAGATGGACCTAAACTTGGTTCTCTTAAACAGACGATAGATTTTTTTCCGATTTTATTAAGACCATCATTTAGACCTACAGAGGTTGTGGTCTTTCCTTCTCCTGCTGGAGTAGGAGTTATAGCAGTCACTAAAATTAATTTTCCCTCTTTTTTACTCTTGAGACTATCAAGGTATTCTAAATTTATTTTTGCGATATGACGCCCCATGGGGCTGAAGGCAGAACTTTCATCAGGAACATTTATTTTTGCTAAAATGTCTTTGATTGGTTGCATTTTAGCTTCTCTTGCAATTTGAATGTCTGATTTTATTTCACTCATAAAATTCTTTAAATATACAAAAACTGCTCGATTAGTATCTCTTTTTAAGAGCTTTGGAAATATC